>JASFJH010000087.1:0-7673 GCA_050122215.1 Granulosicoccaceae bacterium
CAAGCGGGATTACCGCCGTCAGGCCTGCTGCCCACAACACGACGATCAAGAGTATCCCGGCACGCACGAGACCGGACAGTGCAGTACGCGCACCGGACTGGATGCTGATCACGGTGCCCATCGTGGCGCCGGCGCCCGGCAGGCCGCCGAACAGGCCAGACATCATGTTGCCAATGCCCTGTCCAATCAGTTCCTTGTCAGAGTTGTGTTGCTTGCGTGTCAGGCTGTCGGCGATCACAGAGGTTAACAAGGCATCGATACAACCGAGTATGCCGAGCACAACCGCGTCAACGAACATGATCTGCCATTGCTCAATACTGAACACGGGCAACTGGAATTCAGGCAGACCAGTCGGAATCGCCCCGATGCGACGGATGTCGACATGGCTAAACAACCACACGGAGACGATCGTCCCTATCAACAGTGCCACGAGCTGCGGCGGAAGGTAACGCTTGAAACGCAGCGGCATGAAAAACAGGATTGCAATAGTCAACAGCGCCAACACGCTTTCTTCGATACGCATACCGGCGATCAGTTGCGGAATGTTTTGCACGATACCAATCACACCACCGGCCGGTGCGGCCTGGCCAAGTAACGGACCGATCTGCAGGATGATCAGGATAATGCCGATCCCGGACATGAAGCCAGAAACAACGGTATACGGCATGAGCGTGACATACTTGCCAAGTCGCATGGCACCAAACAGGATCTGGAACATGCCGGCCATGACGACGACAGTGAAGGCCATGGCCATACCATTGACAGGATCGGAGGCGATCAGCTTGGCGATCACCGCAGTGAAGACAACGGTCATCGGACCGGTCGGTTCCGAGATCAAGGTTGGTGAGCCACCAAACAATGCCGCGAACAGACCCACCAGGATTGCGCCGTACAGGCCTGCCTCGGCACCGGCACCCGACGCCACGCCAAACGCCAGCGCCATGGGCAACGCTATCACGGCCGCAGTGACACCACCAAAGATGTCACCGTGCAGGTTACGCAGGCCAATGTCATTGAAGATCCGCACGCGACGAACCACTCCTTGTTACAGTTAAACCACGACTCACATAGACCGCATGTCTGCGGCATGCACGTGTACTGTTTCAAGAATGATTATGGCGTCGGTTGTCGAGAATTACTTATTGATTGTAACAATGCATGCCATAGCCCAGCGTCAATGGGCTGATGCAACAAGCGCTTATTTTTTACTGGTCTTTTTCTTGTGCGTGGCGGTTTTTTTCTTCGCCGTAGCCGCACTCGTATTGCCCTGCTCTTTCAGTAATTGCTTCAGGGCCGGCCACATGGTTTGCATCTGTTCACGGATCTTTGGTTCATTGTTGACCACGAAATCGAGAAAGGTGCGTGCCACGAGTGACAGTTCCTTCCCTTTCGGATACACGATGTACCACTGGCGCATGATCGGGAAGCCTTCGACGTCAAGAATTGCCACCGGGCCATTCACACCTTCCAGGGTCAGGGTGTGCAATGAGAGGACCGACAGTCCAAGACCGCCGACCACGGCATGCTTGATCGCCTCGTTGCTGCCAAGTTCCATGCGGACATTCGGGCGCAAGCCTTTCGCCTCAAATATACGCAGCGTAGCATCGCGTATCCCGGAACCGGGTTCACGGATAATGAACGGCTCTTTCGCGACCTCTTCCAGTGAAATGTTTTTCTTGCCAACCAGCGGGTGATCGCGTGGGGCCATCACCACGAGCGGGTTCGGCGCAAACGGGTAGGCCTCGACATCGAGTTCCTCTTCCGGGGCCTGACCCATGATGTACAGGTCGTCCTCGTTATCGTGCATACGCGTGATGATGCGCTCGCGGTTGGTGACCTTCAGCGCCAGGTCGATGCCCGGGTAGAGGCGGCTGAACTCGCCGAGGATTTCCGGGGCGAGGTACTTGGCCGTGGTAATCACGCCCATGCGCAGCCGGCCACGCTTCATGCCTTTGAGATCGGCGACCTTCATTTCCAGGTTGGCCAGGGTTTCGAACATGCTGCGACAGGCGCTGTACAGTTCCCTGCCGGCCTCGGTCGGTTCGACGTTACGACCGACATGTTCGAACAACGGCAGACCTATCGCATCAGTGAGTTTGCGTATCTGCATCGATACCGTGGGCTGGGTCAGAAACAGTTCTTCAGCTGCGCGCGTAAAACTGCCGAGGCGCACGATCGCCTCGAACACCTGCAACTGGCGTAACGTGGCATGACGGATCAGGTAGTCCGGCATTGCCGCCGGTGGCGTATAGCTGTTGTCTTCCGAAATGTTCACGCGCTTCACCGTCGTTCTCCTTTAGTCCTGATCCACCATCCACGTGTTGTGAATCGCGATTACCTGCACTTCATGAGCAGGGCCCGTACGGACCGTGCATTTGCCGGGAGGCAAGTCAGCCGGGGCTGGCGAATGACATAACGTTTCCTGGCCACGAACACCATGGCGCAACAGCACAACGCGATTCCGAGCAAGTAGTAGTCGAGTGGTGTCATAGCGTTTTCCTCACAGGTTCATGGAGCAAGTATGGTCAGTACAGTGCATAGATTCAACTCGTATATTTACTTTATATCCATAGATTATAATCTATATTTATTTCCTCAGTCCGGCCACACCCTGCGCCCGCCCTGGTAGGGATCGCCGGCAGCCACATGGGTCCGGGGCTTGGTCGTCTTGCTCGCGGCGGGTTTCGTGGTCGGCTTTCTGGCTGGTTTGGCCGTTGCCTTGCTGGCCACCTTCTTGCTGCTACCCTTGCGGGTACCGGTTGTTTTGCCCGTGCTACCTGCCTTGCTCTGGCGCATCGACGCCATAAGTTTGTCGCGGGTCTTGTCTGTACTGCTCATGTTTGCATTACCTCCCGAATCAGTTGCTCGAGTTCCGCGGCCGCGTCAGCGCCGCGTCGTCCTATCTCAAAAACACTCTTCCCTTCCACCGCGCTGCTGCGATAAATCGCGCGGCGACGCAGGGCTGTGTTGGCCACTGGCAGGTCAATTTCTGCCAGGGCCTCGCGGACCAGTCGCGACAGCGTCGTGCGTGCCTCAAGCTGGTTGATCACGAGCAGGGCGCGCAGGTGCGGGTTATATTCATGAGCACGATCGATGGCCTGCTCGATATGCACGGTGGCCCACAGGTCGACCGGCGACGGTTGTACCGGGACAAGGGCCAGGTCACCAACGCGCAATACCGCATCGGTCTGCTGCGCATGCACCGAGGGCGGACAATCGACCACAAGTATGTCGTACTCGCGTGCCAGTGCAGTCACCTGACTGGCGAGATCATCCTCTGCTTCATATACCGGTACCGCTGCGTCATGTTCGGCAAAGGCCCGCCATTGCAAAGCAGAACCTTGCGGATCAGCATCGATAACGGCAATGCGATGTTGTCGTGCCATACCGGTAGCCAGGTTCACGGACAGCGTGGTTTTGCCCGCGCCACCCTTGTTGCCCACTACGGCTATCACCGGCATGGAAATACCTTCAATGCGTCGTGTTGTTGACGAGCGCGTCGAGCTGTTGTGCAAACTGATGTTGCTGCTCGCCCAGCGCTTCGTCACCTTCATCTGCGTGGATCGTGATATTCACATAATCCCGTCCGAAACCCATGTCCGGGTACAGGCCTTCGCGCTCGGACAATTCCGCGGCGCGATCGAGAAAATCCCGCAGGGTGCTGTAATCCGCAAACTCAAAACGACGTTCCAGGCGTGCGGGGCGATTGCGTTCTTGCCATTGTTCACTCATAGCTGTTCTCCTGCGTGTTTACTCACTGTTCATCGTCACCATGCTACGTGGCGATGTGTCAGCTGTTTGCTGTAACTCGGCAAGCCATTCCTGCCAGTGCTGTGCGTGTGCCTGTTCCTCACCGAGCAAGGTCTCGAAAAACACGCGGTTGTCATGGTCACCGTTTCTTGCACAGTGCCGGTTGGCTTCCTCGTACAGCCCGATAAGTTCCTTCTCGAATGCATAGTTGTGCTGCAGTAATTCCTGCAGGTTTTGCCCGAGGCGCACCGGCCGCAATTGCGAGGCATTCGGTGCCACACCCAGGGCTAACATGCGACTGATGATACGATCGGCATGCCCCATTTCTTCGCTGGCTTCCGCACCCAGCTTTGAGGCAACCTCGGACAGCCCCCAGGCCTCGACAAGTCGGGCCTGGGTGCTGTATAGCTGGACCGCGGAGAGCTCCAGGCTCAGGGCCCTGCCGAGGTAGCCGAGAACACGCTGATCAGCGTTGGCAAGGTGCATGACGACGGTTCGTCAGTCAGTTAGCAACCAGTCATTCAACTGCGCAGCGCACGATTGCCGGTACCACTGAGGACAGGTTCGACCTCACGATGTGGACGGGCAATGATGTGTGCCGCTACCAGGCCATCACCAACGCGTTCGCAGGCATCTGCTCCCGCGCGTACGGCCGCGTTGACTGCGCCGGTTTCACCGCGAACGAGCACGGTGACATAACCGCCGCCGACAAACTCGCGGCCGATGAGGCGTACTTCTGCGGCCTTGGTCATGGCATCCGCGGCCTCGATGGCGGGTACCATTCCGCGTGTCTCAATCATGCCCAGGGCAATACCGTATTTTTCGTTGGCCATGGTCTGTTTCTCCTGTTGATTCAGTTGTCGTAAACGCCCTTACCTTCAGGCCGCTGCAGCTGTATCAGCACTGCCACCTGCCGGCAAAACCGGTTCAACTTCACGGTGTGGACGGGCAATGATGTGTGCAGCAACGAGGCCGTCACCAACACGTTCGCAAGCATCAGCGCCGGCACGAACGGCTGCGTTAACCGCACCTGTTTCACCGCGAACCAGAACGGTAACGTAGCCGCCACCAACGAATTCGCGACCGATCAGGCGAACCTCGGCAGCCTTGGTCATGGCATCGGCTGCTTCAATTGCCGGTACCAGGCCACGGGTCTCGATCATACCCAGTGCAATCCCATAGTTTTCGTTTGCCATCTTTCTATCTCCTACTTGGTTGACATGGTTGTATTACTGATTAACTCCGTTACAACGTTACGCCGTTGTCACGCTTTTCCCGGGTGACTGCACTTCGTCAGCCTCCCAGAAATCGATAATGCCGCCGATAGTCAGGTCGGTGAGTACCTCGTAGTCACCCACGGCATAACGTGCTGCCGAACCGCTCAGGGTAAATACCCAGTTACCTTCTCGCGCCCCGACCGGGTCGACGGCTACGTGTTGCCGGCCTTTCACATCACGCAGCACACGCAGGCTGATGTGTTGCAGCCCCTTGACTCGACGTGTGCATACGAGTGGTGTCTCGACCCGCAAAATATCCATCAGCTGTTCTCCTGATCCGGTTCCCAGTGATCGATGATGCCGACAATGGTCAGATCACTCGGGTATTCCTTGCTGCCGGCCGCTTCGCGTGCCGCGGAGCTGCCAACACAGATCACCCAGTCACCCGGTATCGCGCCGACAGCATCGACCGCGACCAGTTGTGCACTGCCATCACGCACCACCTGCATGTGCCTGTGTTCCAGGCCGGGAATACGGTTGGTTGCGACCAGCGGCTTTTCAACCTGACAGATTTTCATCAGTGAGCCTCCTGCGCTGCATGCGCCTTGACAGAACAATCCAGCACTTCAATCTGGCCAGCGGCGTTCACATCCCGCACAGCCAACAAACTGTGTAACAGGCCCTTCGCCGCCAGGTCTGCGTAACGGCTGTGCAGGGCGTCAGCAACACGGCGACAATGTTGCTCGGCACGCTCGCGTGCACCCGGCACATTGCCGTGGTAGTCGTAACGCACAACGACCGGTACTGGCAGACCATGGGCAATATTCAGCCGCGTGAATATCTTGATCCCGACATCGAGATCCTGGACGGCCTCTTCTACCGTGTTCAGGTACGCGAAGTACGTCAGGTTTCGTAACTGCACTTCCTCGAACCCGATGCCGGCACCAATAAAACGCTCAGCGTGGCCAATGTCCGAGTAATGCGCACCGTAATAATTGCGCACATAATCTATCTGCGAGATGTTGTTGATCAGCAGATGTGTTACAAACCTGACCATGCCATCCGCCATTTCGGTATTCGCACCCAGCACGTAATCGGCAATCCACTCCTCAGCATGTTTTGCCACCATGGTGCGCGTCGCGTCATAGATCTCGTTCCCGTCCAGGTAATGATCGAGATCGATGTGACCATGTATGTCTGGCACATGGACACGAATAGCGTCGGTGTCAGTATCCAGACCGATCAACAGGTGATCGATTGACGCGCCACAACAATGCGTGTTTTCGATTGCCTGCCTGAAGGCCTGCAGTCGTTCAAGCCCGGCACGCGCTGCGCGACTGGTATCCGAACCATGTGCGGCACAACCCTCGTTGTTCGGATCAAACGAACTTAAGTGATACACCACAGTTTTCAGGTATCGTGTTGGCATATCCGCTGTATTCGGACGGCCTTCACGGAACCGCAGCAATTCGGTTTCCACCCACTTGTCGAGACTGTCCTCGATATCAAACATTGCACCGGCATAGGACTTGCGGCGCACTGCGCGATACGGCAAACGCAGTACATAACGAATTACATGCGCGAGGCGGCCGTCTGCACAAGGAGAAACATCCAGCGTATGGAAGCCGCACTCCTGCAGAAATTCCTGGAATTGCTGTTCATTGTTGCTGCCGAGAGGATCATTACTGAACACCTCGTCACAGAAGCGGCGATAGGTTTCGAACACGCACCAGGCGAACAACTGTTTCATGTCAAGCTGGTCGACCCAGGCATCCGCCAGGATTGTCGCCGGCAGTTCATAACCGAGTTGTTCGCGTGCGATCTGCTGGGCACGTGTTTCAAAATCGGCCTCATGCTGCATTGCCGAAACGCGCTTCAGGGTCGGCACTATCGCGTCAAAGGCTTCCTTGACAGTGCGCTCGTAGGCATATAGATGCGAGTTTTCTTCAACGCGGGTCAATGGATGTGCCACGGAACGTATTTCGCTGGCACGACTTGCTGCCGCTCCGCCAACCGGCGTTGCCTTCGCATTGCCTTGCGCTGTCCTTGCCCCCGGACGACCCAATGGTGCGATCGCAGGGGTCCCGGGCGAAGTGCGTGTCTGTTTGTGTCGTGCGTTCAACATGCTTTAGCTGCCTGTTTTCGTTAATGCCGCGTACTAACCGCGCGCACCTCCTGAATACGTGACCAGTGCGCCCTTTTCCGTATTGCCGCTGCCACCCGTGACCTTGCTGCTCGGGACAGTCATCTCCTCATTCCGCTTTGGCGGCTGCATCGCCGATATCGGACCGCTGCCCTGCAGGGTCGGGTTACGGCGCGTGGCTGACATGCCTTCGGTACCGGTGACGTTGTCACCGCGGTCCCAGTCATCGCCGGTAATCCTGGCGCCTGCATCCATACCTTCACCGGTTATGCGCGACTTGACCCGTCCCTCGAACATTTCCGCCGTGGCCGGCATAGCAGGTTGGCTGTTGCCTTTTGCCGAACCCTGGTCAAACCTGGCCTCTTCGGTACCGGTGACCTTGCCGCTTGCCATACCGAACGGTCCCGTAATCTGGCCCTGTTCATAACGGCTGCCTGTCACACCGCCCCCAGCATGCTGTTGCTGTGCCTCGCCGGCGGGTGTGCTGACGCTGAACTGCCCCCATGGGGTGCCGCCGATCGCCTGCGGGAAATCCGGGCTCTCGCTATCGGCCGCGGTAGCCG
>JASFJH010000088.1:0-7670 GCA_050122215.1 Granulosicoccaceae bacterium
GTGCCTAAGCTGAAATAAGGCCAAGTGACTGATTAATGGAATAAATAACGAGCAGGGAGCCGATGTTGTCCATAACGTCCTTAAATAATAATTCAAGACATGCAGATACCTGCTTTAATGCAGGCGGGTTTGCTATGCATGCGCGAACACTGCCGGGGTATTAGGGAACTTTTAGGCCCCCTAATAATAGTCGGGCGTAAAAAGAGCATAGGAAATCAGAATGCAAGACTCATGGCAATCAGGTGACCCTTACGAATATTACATGGGGAGATGGAGCAAGCTTGTAGCCGAGTTATTTGTTGAGTGGTTATCGCCAAGCTTGGGGCTTCGGTGGTTGGATGTCGGGTGTGGCTCAGGCGCTTTGAGCGAAGCTGTTATCAATGGGTGCAAACCAGAAACAGTCACAGCCATTGACCAATCTGAGAATTTCGTAAACGCAACTCAACAACGGCTAGGTAGTGAGGTTAAATGCAAGGTTGGGAATGCGTTGTCATTACCCTTCGATAATTCTTCGATAGATATAGCGGTATCTGGCCTGGTACTAAATTTCATACATGAACCTGAAAAAGCCCTCGCGGAAATGAAACGTGTCACCAAAAAAGGCGGCACTGTTGCGGTATATGTCTGGGACTACGCAGGAACAATGGAATTTCTTAACTACTTTTGGGATGTTGCTGTTGAGCTCAATCCGAATGCATCACCTCTTCATGAAGGCCACCGTTTTCTAGAGTCCGATGCTGCAGAGTTGGGCGCAGCCTTCTATCGTGTCGGCTTTTCAGAAGTGGAAACAGCCCCTATTGAAATTGCTACAAACTTTACTGATTTTGATGATTATTGGAAGCCGTTTCTGGGTGGTCAGGGGCCTGCGCCAACATATGTATCGAACTTAGAGGGTTCGGAAAGGAACAAACTAAAGAATGCGTTAATGCAGAGACTACCGATTAAGGAAGATGGCTCGATCCAATTGTCTGCGCGGGCTTGGGCAGCTAAAGGATTAGTATGAAAAAGTGGCCGCCTAACAAAAGACCAAAGGGGTCAGAGTCGATCGAAAATTTAAGGGGAGGTGGAATTACCTTTTAACCAGTTGTAAAAGTAAGGGGCTGACACGTGAGTGCCGGCCTCTGGTTTTTTTAGTTAGTATGCTTCCCTCAGATCTCCGGGCTGCGCACCACGACGAGTTTCTCGATCTGCATGTCCCGGAAGGTATGCGGGATACCACCGACGCCATGCCCGGATTCTTTCAGGCCGGCAAACGGCATCCAGTCAACGCGGAACGCGGTGTGGTCGTTGATCATGACCGCCGAGGCGTCGAAGCGTTTCCAGGCGCGCAGCGCGCGGTCGATGTTCTTCGTCCACACCGCTGCCTGGAAGGCGAGCGGCAGGCTGTTGGCGCGTTGCAGTGCCTCGTCCATATCCTTGTAGCTGTAGACCATGATCACCGGACCGAAGATCTCATTACACGAGGCCAGCGCATCATCCGGCGCATTGAACAGCACGGTCGGCGTGTAGCAGGTTTCGCCGATACGTTCACCGCCGCTGATCAGTTTGGCACCCCTGGCCATGGCCTCGTGCACCCATTCGTGGACGCGCGCGGCCTCGGCTGGCCGGATCAGCGGCCCGACATCAGTATCGGCCGAGGTTGGATCACCGACCGTCATCTGCTTGCCATGCTCGGCGATGACGTTCGCCACCTCGCGGGCAATCGATTCATGTACGAACACGCGCTGCACCGACACGCAGACCTGGCCGGCGTGGTAGAAGCCGCCCTTGGCGAGCAGCGGCAGGGCGTCATCGAGATCGGCATCGCCCTCGATGATGACCGGCGCGGCGCCGCCGTGTTCGAGCGCGCAGCGCGTGCCAGGAGCGAGCTGGTTGCGCAGCGCCCAGCCGACACGACCACTGCCGATGAAACTGAAAAAGCCGACGCGACTGTCCGTGACCAGACGCGTCGATACCTCGCGGTCCGTGATCACGACGGCCTGGCACCAGTCCTCCGGTAGTCCGGCCTCGCGCAACATGCCGACGAAGCGCAGGCAGGACAGCGGCGTATCGCCGGCGGGCTTGACGATCACCGGGCATCCGGCGGCGATGGCCGGGCCGACCTGGTGCACGATCAGGTTGAGCGGGTGATTGAAGGCGCTGACCGCGACCACGACCCCGATCGGTTCGCGGTGGGTGAAGGCGACCCGGTTCAGCGAGGCGGCATTGATGCCCATCGGGATCTCCTCGCCGTGGTTGTCGCGGATGCAGTCGACACAGTTGCGCACGCCATCGATGGCGCGCGCCACCTCGATGCGCGAATCCACGAGCGGTTTGCCGCCTTCCCGCGCTGCCTCGACCGCGAGTTCCTCGGCGCGCTCGCGCATGAGCCCGGCCAGTTTTTCCAGGATCGCGATGCGTTGTGGCCCCGGCAACCAGGCATCGCGGTCCCGGAACAGGGCATGCGCGGTGGCCAGCGCGGTTTCGACGGCCTGTGCCCCGGCGACCTCGACGCTGGCAATTTCGGCCAGGTCAAACGGGGCAACCACCATGTGCGTGCCCTCGGCTGTGGCGCCGGGCACCATAAGCGGGAAATGGTCAGTCATTGTTTTGTCTCCGCATCAAATCGGGCAACAGATATCACCAAGACGTTTGGTCAGTTTCATGTTCTCGCTGTAATCGATCGGCACGACCACGAGGCTCGGGCCTTCTTCCTCGAAGGCGGCATTCAGCGTGTCTGGCAGATCCTTGCTCGTGCGCACGATATGGCCGTGCCAGCCAAACGCGTCTGCCAGCGTGAGCCAGTCCGGGTTACCGAAGGCCAGATCGGTGTGTTTGCCAAACTCGTTTTCCTGTTTCCAGGCGATCAGGCCGTATTGCTTGTCTTCCCAGACCATGACCACGATGTTCGAGTTGTAACGCCGCGCGGTTTCCATTTCCTGCACGTTCATGAGGAAGCCGGCATCGCCACAAATAGACAGGATCTTGCGCTCCGGGTGCACGATGTGCGCGGCAACCGCGCCGGGCAGGGCGAAGCCCATCGAGCAAAAGCCGTTCGGGATCAGGCAGGTGTTCGGCTCATGGCACTGGTAATGACGCGCGATCCACATCTTGTGCGCGCCGACATCGGATAACAGGATGTCTTGCGGGCCCATGGCCTGGCGCACGTCCCACAACACCTTTTGCGGTTTGATCACGCCCTCGCTGACATCGTCCCTGTACATCTCGAGTTCGGCGGTCATGTCGCGGCGGGTCGCCGCCTGTTTTGACGAGTCAAATTTGAGCGGGCCGTTGCTAGCAATGCGTTCGTTGAGCATCCACAGCGTATGCGCGAGATCACCGATCATTTCGGTCTGCGGGTGATAGTGCGAGTCGATCTCGGCCGGCAGGAAGTCGGCGTGGATGATCTCCTTGTCGCCCTGTTTGTTCCACAGGTGCGGGTGGTACTCGACCATGTCGTAGCCGAGCGTGATGACAAGGTCTGCCGCATCGATCGCGCAGGCCACGAGATCCCTGGCCTGCAGGCCGACCGTGTACAGGCAGTAATCGGCGTCCATGTCGACACAGCCCTTGGCCATGAAGGTGCTGACCACGCCGATGTTGGTTTTTTCGCAGAATCTGCGCAACTGCTGGCTGGCGCGTTTGCGGATACAGCCGTTGCCGGCAATGATGATCGGGTTCTTCGCCGCCTTGAGCTTTTCAAAGGCCTGGTCGACGATCTTGTCATCCGGCACCGGGCGCCGGAAGCGCTGCACCGTCATCGGCTTTTCAGCGGTCTCCTGCCTGGCGATATCCTCGGGCAACTCGATGTGGCAGGCGCCGGGTTTCTCGGTGCGCGCCAGGCGCACGGCCTTGCGCACGATCTCGGGGATATTGTCCGGGTGGTAAACGGTCTGTGCCCACTTCGTGACCGGTTCGAACATCGCCACGACATCCATGACCTGGTGTGATTCCTTGTGCAGGCGGGTCGAGGCGCCCTGTCCGGTCAGGACGATCATGGGCGCGCGGTCCATGTTCGAATCGGCCACCCCCGTGATCAGGTTGGTCGCACCCGGGCCAAGCGTGCCGAGGCAGCCGGCCGGGTTGCCGGTCAGCCGGCCATAGACCTCGGCCATGAAGGCGGCACCCTGTTCATGCCGCGTCAGGATGAACTGGATCTTGTCGCTTTGTTGCAGCGACATCATGAAATCGGCATTTTCTTCGCCGGGCACGCCAAAGATGTATTCGATGCCCTCGGATTCCAGGCATTTGACGAACAGATCGGATGCTTTCATTCTTGCCTACTCCCCTGACAACGATCCCGCCCTCCTTGTCATGACCGACCCCGTTCACAGTCTGACAGCGCGTGCCGTTAACCATCGCATATACGCCCGGGCCCGGCAAATCAGCGCGATGGGTACCTGACAATCGCTATAGATCAGGTATGATTGCGGCCAGTTTCAGACTATCTACAGGCGTGGCGTTACAGCCAATCAGCTCATGAGTGAAAAAATTCTGTTGTCCATCATCGAGGTAGGCGGTTACCAGAACCTCGAGCCGCTGTACCGTGAGCTCGGTTACACGGTGGAGACCGTCCACCAGATGCGCAAGGCCATGTCGCTGGTGAAAAAGCTGCGGCCGGCGGCGATTGTCACCGAGTTCAATTACCAGTCCGACTTTCGTGATCGCACCAGCAGTGTCGAGTCGTTGCTGGCAACGGTACAGCGCCTGCAAACCGGCACAAGCGTGATCGTGTTGTATGAAAAGGAATACGCCACGCAGTTTGAACGTCTGCGCAGCGTGTTCCCGTGGATCCAGGCGCTCAGTTTCCCGGTGGATGAACAGGCCCTGCGCCAGATACTCGAGCAGGCCGGGGACTGAGCATGCCCCTGTTGAGTCTGCGTAATATCCAGCTCGGGTTTGGCGGCGAACCGCTGCTCGATGAGTTGTCGCTGCATATCGAAAACGGTGAGCGGATCTGCCTGGTCGGCCGCAACGGCGCCGGCAAATCAACCCTGCTCAAAGTCATTGCCGGTGAACTCGCCATCGACGATGGCGAGCGCTGGGTGCAGGACGGTGTGCGCGTAGTACGCCTTGAGCAGGAAGTACCGCAGGACACGCAGGGTGATGTGTTTGACGTGGTCGCCGCCGGGCTGGCCGAGATCAGTGAACAGTTGATCGCCTGGCATCACGCCAGTCAGCGTGTCGCGCAGGGTGATGCCAGGGCCATGGACGACCTGGAACGCGCGCAGCATGCGCTGGAGGTCAATGATGGCTGGCAGCTCGGTCAGCGCATCGAGCGTGTGTTGTCGCGGCTGGATTTGCAGGGTGATGTGGCCTTTGCTTCCCTGTCCGGGGGCTGGAAGCGGCGCGTACTACTGGCGCGGGCGCTGGTTGCCGAACCGGATATCCTGTTACTGGATGAGCCGACCAACCATCTCGATATCACGATGATCGAATGGCTCGAGCAGTTCATGCTCGGCTACCGCGGCGCGCTGATTTTCATTACCCATGACCGTATGTTCCTGCGCAAGCTGGCCACGCGTATCGTTGAACTCGACCGTGGCCAGCTCAACAGCTTTCCCGGTGATTACGACAATTACCTGCGGCGCAAGGAAGAGATGCTCGAGGCCGAAACCCAGCAAAACGCGCTGTTCGATAAAAAGCTGGCCGAGGAAGAGGTCTGGATCCGCAAGGGCGTCAAGGCGCGGCGCACGCGCAACGAGGGCCGGGTACGGGCCCTGTACAAACTGCGTGAACAGCGCGCGGCGCGGCGTGCGCAAACCGGCAAGGTCAAAATGCGCGTCGAGGAGGCCAGCCTGTCCGGCAAGCTCGTCGTCGAGGCCGAGGACATCAGCTATGCTTGGCAGGGCAAGCCGATCGTGGACGGGCTTTCCACGACCATCCTGCGTGGTGATCGGGTCGGCATCCTCGGCCCGAATGGCTGCGGCAAGACCACCCTGTTGCGCCTGTTGCTCGGTGACCTGGCGCCGCGGCAGGGCAGGGTGAAACTCGGCACCAATCTCGAAATTGCCTATTTCGATCAACTGCGCGCCCAGCTCGATGAAGACCGCAGCGTGCAGGACAACGTCGCCGATGGCCATGACCAGGTCACGCTCGGCGGCAAGTCGAAACATATCATCAGTTACCTGCAGGATTTCCTGTTCACCCCGGAACGCGCGCGCGCGCCGATCACGAAGTTATCCGGTGGCGAGCGTAACCGCCTGTTACTGGCACGGCTGTTTGCACGGCCTTCCAACCTGCTCGTGCTCGATGAACCGACCAATGATCTCGATGTGGAAACCCTCGAACTGCTCGAGGAACGCCTGCTCGACTACAACGGTACACTGTTGCTGGTCAGCCACGATCGCGCCTTTATCAATAACGTCGTGACCAGCACGCTCGTGTTCGAGGGGCAAGGCAAGGTCAATGAATACGTCGGCGGCTATGATGACTGGTTACGGCAGCGGCAGCCGGCGAAAAAGCCGGTGGTCAGCAAGCAGGACAAGCCCGTGGTACGCGAGCAAAAACGCCCGCGCAAACTCGGCTACAAGGAACAACGCGAACTCGATGGTCTGCCGGCAGTTATCGAGCAGCTCGAAAGCGAGCAGGAAGGCCTGCACGCGCAGATGGCCGACCCGGCGTTTTTCAAGCAGGACGGCGAGGTGATCGCGCAGAGCCAGGCGCGGCTCGCGGAAGTCGAGCAGGCCCTCGCGCAGGCCTACGCGCGCTGGGAAGAACTGGAGGCGAGAAAAGAACAGTAGGCAGTCATCAGTTGGCAGTAGCCAGTGTTTCCCTCCCCCTGGATGGGGGAGGGAAGGGTGGGGGTGATAAACCTGATGCTTCACCCTCCCCCTACCCCCTCCCGTCAAGGGAGGGGGAATACAATATACTTAACTGCCAACTGCATACTGACAACTTTTATTTCTGCGGGTGGCCGAGCGCCTGCGCCTGTTGTTGATCCTGGTCGGCCTGTGCCGTGTCACCGAGTCCCCGGTATGCCAGGCCACGCAGGTAATAAGCCGTGGCATGCAGATCGCTGTGCGTGCTCTCGATAACCGCCGAGCAGCTGTTGACGGCCTGTTCGTGTTTGCCGGCCAGGGCATAGGCCCGGCACAGACCGAGTTGCAGGCCCGGGCGCTGCGGTGCCAGTTTGCTGGCCTGTTCGGCATATGGCACGGCCTCCTCATATTGCTGCGCGAGTGTCAGGGCACTGGCCATGGCGTGCTGGCTTTGCCAGATCCCGGCATCAGTGGCCAGCGCCTTTTGCGCGTAGAGCAGGGCGAGGCTGGGCTGTTTGGCGCTAATTTGAACTTCGGACATGAGTGCGATCGGTCGGGCATCGGCCGGGCATTTTTCAAATGCCTTGAACAGCCGGTTTTCGAGTTGTTCGAGCAGACTGAAGAAGGCCTCGCTATCTGCAGGCAAGTCGCGCAGTTGCCGGTATTGTTGTTCGGCTTCGGTGTAGGCCTGCTCGCAGGCGCCGGCCTGTTTGCCCGTGCAGCCCCCCGGAAAAACGAGCACGGACAGGAAGACGAGCGTTGTAAAGTGTGTGCGTAGCATGGCGTAAGTTTAGCGTATTATAGACAGTGTTGATTATTCAGGCCGGTTTGTGCCGGTGGGAGCGTATAGGGTATGCAGGATGACATAGAAGGTGTACAGGTCAAGCTGGCCTTCCAGGAAGAGGCGATTTCGCAAATGAGTGACGAGAT
>JASFJH010000089.1:0-7658 GCA_050122215.1 Granulosicoccaceae bacterium
GCCTTGATCTCGTCCTTGTCGCGGCTGATCAGCGTGCGCGGCCGCACCTCCTCCGGGAAGTACTGCAAGTACATTTTATTGATGGCATGGTTCAGGCCGTTGGGGTCGTTCAACACAATGACGCCGTGTTGCATGGCCAGGCGCCCGAAATTAATGCCCGCCAGGCGCGCCCACGGCCGCTCGATAACATCCTCTGCAGGGTCATTGCGCAATAACAGGATATCCAGGTTCTCGACAGAAATGCGTTCCTGACAGGCGGATTTGCCACGCAACGACTCCAGGTACACACGGTGCGAGCGGTATATCCTGTCGGGGACGCGCCGCGCCCGTGCATACACGCATTGATCCGGGGCATAGTCGAATTGAGCGACATCGATATACCAGACTTCATGCCCCATATTGGTGGCATTCATGGCCAGACCGGTGGTCGTATAGTCCGCCCACTCGGTATCGATATTGTTGACGACCATGCCGAGACGCATTACACAGCCTCCTTCATCAGGTCCATGACTGTTGCCCCCTGGCGCAGGCGGGCGAGACGTGTGGCCGTTTCGTCTGCATCGAGGAAGCGTGGCCGCAGGCGTGGCGGGATGAGCACCTGGCGCCACTGCAGTTCCTCGATGAGTGGCAGGTAGTCATGACTGATCTTGCCAAGGTATAACCGGTCCAGGTCGCCGCCGCGTGACAGGTAGTCAAGTAACTGTGTCAGGCCCTGCAGGTAAACCTTATCCTTCGTATAGCCACCACCGCGGAACACACGCATGGCAATCGTGAATGCCGTGTAGGGTGCCATGCCATAATCCTTGTGCAGACTGCGGAAGGTCTCGATGAAATCCGCCCCTTCCGTGATCATATGTACGGCAAGCACGCGGCCTGCCAGCAGGCGCAGGCGCGGCGAGCTCAGTCCCCCGACCAGGTATTCGGCCAGTACGGCCAGGCCTTCCTGCATCGGTTCGTAACCGGCCATGCCTGCATAAAGTTCCCGAAACGGTTGCTGGCTGCCGTTGTAGTGGGTGAGCACGTGTGTACCGATTTCGTGAGCGAGCGTGGCGTTGAGCCGCGCCCGGGGGACACTCGCATCTGTGCCGACCAGGAAATTGCCCCTCGATACCATGATACCCGGCACATCATCACGCAGTTCTACCCGGGCAGGCAGGCCGTCATCCTGTTGCCGGTAATAGTCAATTTCCTGCCGTGCATAATCGGCGAATTCGGCCGCGGTCAGATAACCAGCTTCGTTCCGGCTGGGCCCGGTCCCGGCCTCCATGCCGAGCATTTGCCTGGCGAGCGCCAGCAATGCGGCATCGACATCACCGAATAACTGGCGGCTGCCGAGCAGAAAGCGTTGCGTATTGCGGTCGGCGATCAGCGTGAGCTGCCGATCCAGCTCCTCGCGCTTCCGGGCAAAGATATGGGCGAGGGTGGGGTCTTCGATCCGTTCAACCGGGATAGCAAACAGTTTGCGCTTCACCAGGTCGGGATCGATGCTGCGCGGGCGGTACAGGAACTCGGGAGGGCGTTCCTGCCTCGTGTACTGGAATTTCTGCCAGGCAGACCGGGCATTAACCGGGGTCACGTGCAACAGCAAGTCAAACTGCTGGTTGATTCGGGCCAGTCTTTCATCCGTTTCATAGACCGCCCGGGTCATGGCACGACGCCCCAGTTCGAGGTAGTGGGCGGGGCGCAGTGGCGTGCAGTCATGCGCGAAGGCGTAAAAGCCGCGCTTGAGTCCATGCGCCAGGGCATGATGCAACTTGCGCAGACGAAACGGCAGCAGCGTGTGTTTGTCAGCATCACGGTAGACGGGACTGACTTCCAGGCCGACATGCAGGCAGTTAAGCTGCGCGAGTTCCTCGGTGCTCAACAATAATGACTGTTGTGGCGGTGTTACCTCTTCCTCGTAGTCGATAGTGACATCTGTGCGTGCGTCATCGATACGGATATTCAGCAGCGCATTTTCCATACGCTCCAGGAAGACCGGCGACGCACCGTGCCGGGGGGCCACAATGCGAAATGCCGGCTGGCGGGTTTCGTCCGTCACCTCGGCGCCGGACCACAGTTCCAGCAGCAGGCAGGCACCGAATTGCTGGTGTTGAATGGCAAGTATTTCCTTTATCAGTCTGGCCAGCGAGGCATGGTGTTCGGGCCTGTCATCGGCCAGCAGGTAGGAGGCCTCGCCCAGCAGCAGGCGTTCCGTGCCGAGGTCTTCGCCTGCCGCTGGCTGACGGTATACCGCCAGAAACGGCAGTTGGCGATCGATATGAACACGCCCGCCGTCACGCAGCTTGTGGCGTACAGGCTCATTGCGCTGGTAGCTGCCTGTTACAGACTCGATGAGCGCATCGCTAATGTAGGCAGTTGTACCGTTCATCGGTTTTTTTTCAGCTCTTCCAGAATGCCGGGGATCGTCGAGTGTAAGGCATCCCGTATCGCCTGAATTTGATCTATGTCAGCCACGCCGGTCCATTCATCCATATAAAACTTCTTGAATTCGATCGACAGCACACAGATGGTGTCCGGGTAGTTGTTATGGATCCACTCGGCCAGTTGCCGGCCCTTGAACTTGATGTTTTCCCGCACATCCAGATGCCGTCCCATGAAATCGTACGCATGCAGATCGGCAATAAAACGCATAATAATCGGCAGGCAGCGTTCCCGATCGACCATCGTGCCGGTGCCCACATTCACTTCCGGGTTAGCGGCCGGATCGGCGGGGGGGTGCCCAGGGCCGGCACGCCGGTAGTTATAGGCATGCAGATCAAACACAACGATGTGACCGAAGTGGGCCACCAGCTTGTCCAGCAGTACTCTCAATTCTGCGTAGAAGTCGTCATACTCTGCCAGGGAACGGTTTATCATGTCCTGATCAGGGGGTTCTTTCCACAGGTGCAGCCCCCAGGCCATCTCCGGGCTCGTGTAGACGGCTTCCTCGCGGGGCCGGTTCAGGTCGACTTCAAAACGCGAGTGGTCGGGAACCAGCCAGGTAGGCACCACCCTGGCGAGGTAGTCCGTGTAGGGGTCTTCTTCATGGGCCCGTTGCGCATCGTCGAGGGCGAGTAGCGGCAACAGTTCACGGCGGACCTTGTGCCCGGCGTGGATGGCCGTTGCCATGAGTGGGCTGTCACCAAAGTGCTCGATCCAGATTTTATTATTTTTATTATCGGGCATGCCTGTGCCTTTCATACCTCGCCTGTGAATTAAAGGGGGTAGAGTGCTTGAATCTGTACGTCATTAATTTCGATATCACTGGTATTTTGTTACGCAGGCAGCTACCTGATACGCCCCTTATCATGTCCGTAGGCATTACCCTTGCCGCCATCAATACTGCCGGGCGTAACGGGTGCACCGCCGCCGCTTACTATGCCATGACCATAGGCATTTCCCTGCGTGCCTGAAGATTTTTCAGCACCGGATACATCACTCGCATCTGAAGACGCCCCGCTACCGGTTACAATGCCTTTGCCATAGGCATACCCCTTGCCATGGTTTGATGTTGACGCATCACCAGCGCCTGTCGCACTGATAGTTCCCTTGCCTGCACCCTTGTGCTGCTGACCGCTTGTGGCTGTGCCTGTCTCTGTCAGCACATGTGGCCTGCCTGACTTGACCGTGCTGATGACATGCCCGAGTTTCACCCCGTATTCATGGGCGATCTCGCCCCAGCCCATACCCTGACTGCGCAAGGTGAGCACACCGTCCAGTTGCGCGGTACCGCCTGACGCCGTGCTGATTTCACCGCCAACCAGTGATGCCTGCAATTCCTCGGCGGTCGGTTGGGTTATGCCGTACTGGGCCAGTTGCTCCTGCGCAAGGCCGAGCGAAATCGATACATTGCCATAACCCATCTTGCCGGTCGGTGGCGTAAATGATGTCGTGCCAGTATCAGCTGGCAGTGTGATCTCGGAACCATTCCGCAGGCCGGTGACAACCACCTCTGTTTGTTCACCGAGAAAATCACTGTAGTCGGCGCTGATCTTGTCGACCACATTCGCCTGCCCCGGTGAGATCGTATTAGTTTCCGGCTCCTGTGCATGAGCACTACTGAGAAACAGCGCACCTGACAGCAGTGCCCAGCAGAGCATACCCGGCCAACCCTTGCTTTGTGTCTTCATTGTCTTGTTCCCTATGCGCTTACCAGGATTTTCTCGGTCTGGATAATGATTTCCGTTGCAGTTGCCCGATCGAACAGTAAGCCTTCTTTCTTTACAACGGTTCGCATACGTGTGGCATTCTCGCTGATCGGCTCGAGAGTAATTTCGATTTCGCGGTCAGTGCTAAATGCTATGATGGTTTCCTCGCCGTTCTTGGCAACATCCTTGCTCTTCACCGTGATCCCCATATTGCCCAGTGCCTTGCTACTGGCCTTGCGCACCTCTGCCACCGGCGCGGTGAAGGTTTTATATGCGACACCACTGAGTGTGTAGCTCACCCCGGCTGATGCTCCTACGCCGAACAGCGTCAGGGAAACCGGATCGCATGCAGGTAAAATCACCATAGTGGGCAACAGGAGAAGGATCCTGCTGTATTTAAGAAAACAGCTGCAGATATGTTTTACATACATTAGCAGTACCTGTTATAGCCAGGATATTGGCATTGGCGCATGTCCATAGCCGTGCTAACCACCATTTCCATGCTACTCGCTATTGTTGGCTAAAGAAATTCCTTGCCCTACAGACAACAAAACCTGTTTTTTGCAATTCACTCTATATCAATATGGAAATGCCATTACAGCATTGATCGCATCCATGATGCATTGATCTGGATCAGCCAGCCGGGCTGCCCGGAATACAACGGCCTGACAGGGGGCACTTGATTGATAATGATTCTTACTCCCCAGGGAATCGATCAAGCCGTTTTCAGCCGTCTTCCAGTAAACGGATCACCGCCTCGGCGGCACTGCCACTGGACTGCGGGTTTTGCCCGGTTACCAGCTTGCCATCAACAAGGGTGTTGTCGGCCCAGTCATCAGCGGGTACAAACTCACTACCGAGCTCGCGCAAGCGGCTCTCCAGCAAGAAAGGCATAAGCGTATCAAGCTGTACCGTATGTTCTTCACTGTCGGTAAAACAGGTGACTTTGCGCCCCTGCACGAGCGGTTTACCGTCGATGATGACATTCACCAGGCATGCGGGCCCGTGGCATACGGCGGCAACCGGTTTGTCCGCGGCCAGCATATCGGCGATCAGGCGCTGCACATGCTTGTTATCCGGCAAGTCATACATCGTGCCATGCCCGCCGGGGAAAAATACTGCGTCGTAATCCGCCGCCTGGTAGCTGTCATCCAGTGCCGGCAGATTCTTTAGCGCGGCGCGGGCCCGTTCGTTTTCTGTCGTTGCTTCGTAATCCTGCAAACTGTTGGCATCCAGCGGTGCATCGCCGCCTGCCGGGCTGACAACTGTCACGCTGTAACCTTTATTGAGAAAAAAGGTATAGGGTACGGCAAATTCCTCGAACCAGATCCCCGTTTCATGGTTGTCATCAATACGGCTATGGCTGGTTACAATCATGAGTATATGTCTGGACATAAGTACTCCGTTCATCTAGTAGTCAACAAATCAGGACAAAGTAATTGTTTTCGGTCAGGTCCCGGCGCATATACGGCATCGTGTGGCGTGGCCTGAGCAGGCCCTGCTGACTGTTAAATCAGGGGCAGATAGAAAAACACAAAGCGCCCATCCTCGATATCGACCATCAGCGTGGCGCCGTGCGAGATACCGTAATCCACATAACCGGGAATTGCACTGTCTGCATGGCATTCGCTGGAATGCTGAGGTGCCTCAAGATCGCGGTCCCGGTCGTACCACGACAACAGCATGTATCCACCGAGACGCCGCCCGGCCTCGGCATCCGCCAACGCCATAGCCACGTGGTAATCCGCCGGTGACGGTGTGGGTCTCAGCTTGACCACGTCCACGCCGGACAGGTCCACGCCCGCCCGCAGCAGGCAGGCCTCGCCACTCTTTGCCGGGTCGTGTTGCTCACTCATGATGATGTTGAAATTGAATGCACGTGCACTGCCATCCGGGTTTTATGGGGCGAAAGGCTCAGACGAGTCTGGCTCAATTATCTCTTTAAGACAAAAATGATGATACCCCTTGTTATTCACCACTTATATTCATGTTTTATTCCTTCTTGAGATAATGCCGGGGTGACACACCCAGCGTGCCACGAAACATCGCAATGAATGCACTGGCGCTGCTATAGCCGAGGTCCATTGCCACCCTGGTAACCGTTTGTCCCTGTCCCAGCCTGTCGATGGCTTCCATGAGGAGCAGCTGTTTGCGCCAGTCACTGAAATTCATGCCGGTTTCTTTTTTAAACAGCCGCGACAAATTACGCACACTTGCCCCGGCATAGTCAGCATAGATATCCAGCTTGCCTTTATCGTCGGGGTGTTCAAGCAGATACTCCATCACCCGCCTGACACGCTTGTCTTCAGCAAGGGGCAGATGTAAAGGTGCGGCATGCATATCATTGATTTCATCGAGCAAGACCTGCACTACATGGCTCTGCCTGCCACCCTGCAAGTAATCGTTTCCCATGCTCACGGCCTTCACGAACAGTTCATGCAGGAAGGTGCTGACATTTATCACGACACAGGCCCCGGGCATCGACTGCGTGCAGGACTCGTCAACAAACAGCAGCAGTGAGTTCGCTGAATCATTTGAATACAGCTCATGATAAATGTGCGAAGGGATCCACAAGGCCTGGCCAGCCGGCACCACCCAGTTACCCAGCGGGGTACTGGCCCGGTAAACCCCGCGGGTCGTATACAGGATCTGCGCACGGGGGTGCTGGTGGCCGCTTATCCGGTGCGCGCCCGTGGCACAGTAATCCGTGGAAAGAATTGGCCTGCCCGGATCGGCCTGGTTGCCGAAGTCGAGTGGCAGCAAACTTGGCAGATTCTCTATATCCATTGTCTGAATTTAGCAATCATGCCGGATAAATCCAGTAATAATGCCTGATCTGCACATCGCTACTGCCTCATCAGACAAGGGGAAATTATGAACAAGCAAACCGTTTCTCTATGCCTGCTCTTTTACAGTGTCGTTTGTTCAAGCCCGCTGTACGCGGAGGAGCCGCGACTTGACACGAAGATGATAGAACAGGGTCGCTACATCGCCAGGATCTCGGGCTGCAATGACTGCCACACGCCGGGCTACCCGATGAAAAACGGTAACGTCCCCGAGTCACTGTGGCTGACGGGTGACCAGTTTGGCTGGCGTGGGCCATGGGGCACGACCTATGGCAGCAACCTGCGCCTGTACATGCAGAACATGAGCGAAGACCAGTGGGTACAGGATGCCAGGACCTTGAGGCGCCGCCCGCCTATGCCATGGTTTAATCTCAACCATATGAAGGAACATGACCTGCGGGCACTGTATCAATTCGTAAAGTCGCTCGGCAGTCCAGGTGTCCCGGCACCGGCCTATGTACCGCCCGACAAGGAACCACCCATGCCTTATGCAACGTTCCCGTCACCACCGCCTGCAAAAAAACTGTCGCATGTAAAATGAAGGGGAAGGTTTCCAGCTGCTGTTGCCCCTTTAATAAACGCGAATTGTCCCGGCGACCAGTTCCTGTCTGATCCGGTTCATTCCGGCAAATTGCGCTTGCACGATTTCCTCGACCCGTGACTTCACCACATCAACGGCGAT
>JASFJH010000090.1:0-7635 GCA_050122215.1 Granulosicoccaceae bacterium
GACGATCTTCGCCGGGCGCGTCGCACCGAGCGCCGCCAGCCAGTTGCGCATGCGGCTGTCGGTGCGACCCTGTTTTGGCGGTGGCGCAAAATAGAACACCTGCACGCCATCGAGTGCCGTACCCGGCAGGCTGGCCGGCTCGTCGAGGTTGGCCTCGACCACCTCGATCCCCGTCGCGCGTAGCGCGGCGCGACTGGCCGGGCCGGCCACGAGACCGCTGACCGCCTGCCCGGCAGCGCGCAGCCGGGCCGCGACGCGCCGGCCGATATCGCCACAACCTGCAATATGTAGGGGTTTGGTTGGCTTTGTCTGTGAATTCATGGATAATTCCGGGCCTTTCGCTCAGGAATTCAATTCAAACGCGGGCACTATATCATGGGCTTTACCGTACACATTACACCGAGTGGCAAACAGTTCGAGGTTGAGGACGACGAGACCGTTCTCGACGCGGCGGCGCGCCAGCATATCAACCTGCCCTACAATTGCCGCGACGGCCTGTGCGGTTCCTGCAAGGCCGTGCTCAAAAGTGGCGAGGTCGACTATGGCGAGGAGCTGCCGCCGGCGCTGTCCGACGAGGAACGCGAAGCCGGTATCGCGCTGCTGTGCCAGGCCCATGCGAAGAGCGATCTCGAGATCGAGGCGCAAATCATCGAGGGCATTGCCGACATCCCGGTGCGCAAGCTGCCGTGTCGCGTCCTCGAGCACAAACTGCTGTGCCACGACGTCATGGAATTGAAGCTGAAGGCGCCGGACAATATGCCGTTCCGGTTCATTCCCGGCCAGTACATCAACATCCTGCTCAAGGACGGCCGCCACCGCAGCTTCTCGATCGCGAACACACCGAATGATGAGAACATCATCGAATTGCATGTGCGCCATGTCGAGGGAGGCGAGTTCAGCGAGTATGTATTTGCAAAGCTGCAGGACAAGACACTGCTGCGCTTTGAAGGACCACTCGGCACCTTCTTCCTGCGCGAGGATTCCGAGCGGCCGATGATCCTCATGGCCGGTGGCACCGGCTTTGCGCCGATCAAGGGCATTGTCGAGCATGCCCTGGAGATCGGTATCACCCGACCGATGTACATCTACTGGGGCGCGCGCAGCCAGCAGGATCTGTACCTGCACGAACTGCCGCAACAGTGGGCAGCCGAGCATGAGCATGTGCATTACATCCCCGTGTTATCGGATCCGCTGCCTGAAGATAACTGGCAGGGCCGTACCGGTTTCGTGCATGCCGCGATCGTCGGTGACTTCGAAGACCTGTCGGGTTACGACGTGTATGCCGGCGGTCCGCCGCAGATGGTTAACGCCGGTTTCGAGGCCTTTTCCGAACTCGGCCTGCCCCCGGAGCAGTACTTCTCGGATTCGTTCGAGTACGCGAAGAAGTGATGCCTCGACCCATCGGAGATGGGTGAGGCATCATCGATTAGATTACGCTGGCGCCAATAAACCCGGCTGGTTTTGGCAAGGGCGGGACCGTGGCGCCGGCCAGTGCCAGGCCCCTGCGGTAACATTCCACCGCGCGTTCCTTCTCACCCAGTTTGTCGAGTAACTCGCCGAGTAGCTGGCAGGTATCGGTACGCGGTTCGCTGCCGAGACTCGCCTCGAGCCAGGCGCGCGCCTTGCCCCACAGCTCATTGCGGATCGCCAGCCGGCCCAGCGTGAGTAACACGATACCTTCCTTGCCGTGTTCCGCGAGCCAGTGCTCGGCCTCGGTAAGTTGCGTGTTTTTATCCGCGGCTTCGATCAGGCCGTACTCGTAGACGAGTGCCGGATGCCAGTGTTTTTTCAGGACATCACGGAGCACGGCGGCCGCGCGATCGCCCTCACCTGCCCCGGCCAGGGCCTGCGCATAACGGTGCGCAATGCGCACGTCATGGCGCAGCTTGCGCGGCAGGGACTTCCACACAGCCTGCAGTTGTTCAAGCTGACCTGTTGCCACGAGGCTCAGCTGTTGTTCCCAGGCCTGTGCCTCAAGCGTATCGAGCGTCTGCTCGTCCTCGACCTTGTGGCGACGCAGCGCCGGCAACAATTCCAGAATACTGTCCCAGTCACGCACGGCCAGGTACAGTTTCAATAACAGCTTCAGCACATGCTTGTGCTTCGGTGCCACCTGGCGCAGGTGCCGCAGCGTGGCCACCGCCTGTTCGAGCTGGCCGGCACGGAACTGCAAATCGGCCTGGGTCAGACCTACCGCCACATCGGCATCCGGCATGCTGGCATAGGCCAGCTGCAGGTATTCATCGCGGCGCTGATCCGCGCCCTGTTCCTGCGCGGCCGTGGCAGCGCCGATATAATTGATCAGCGGGGTGTCGCTCTCGGCAACCTCCTTGAGCAACAGTTTTTCCGCCTTCGCCCAGTTGCGTTGCGCCAGTTCGAGCAAACCGCGATTGAGCGCCTTGCGCGCCCGGCGTGCACGGCGCCGGGCCTGCCAGTCATGCACACGACGCGACACTCCCCAGGCATTGACGATAAAACGCAGCACGCCATACAGCAGGGCGAAGGCGGCCAGCAGGATCAGGATAAACATGATCAGGCTGGTTTCGATCACCCAGGGCTCGCGCGTGATCAGGACATAACCCGTATCCTCGCGGGCAAACACTGCGATCAGCACGCCGAGTACGGCAACAATCAGTGCGCGGAATAACCACTTCATGTAGACGGCTTCCCGTTGCTGATGCTGCGCAGTTGCCGCAGCGCGGCACTGATATCCGGCAGGGCCGGGGCCAGTTCCAGCTTGCCGAGTTCATCGAGGCGTTCAACCACGGCGCGGGTTGCGGCGGCATCCTGATCGTAGTAGTGCAGCAACCAGTCGCGCGCCGTGCCGACACTGTCGTGCAGCAACTGCGTATCACGGGCCAGCACGGCATAACGCGCGGTTTGTAACTGCAGTTGCAGGTTGGCGATCAGCAGGCGTTGCTCATCCGGTGACAGCAGGGGCTCGATCCGTTTATCGGTGCGTCGCACCTGCACGAGTTCGCGCATGACCGCCCAGATCTTTGCCGCTTCCTCGCGCCAGCGGGGCGTATCATCAGCGGGTGGCGTGCCCGTATCGGCAACCGCAGCCGTGTCCGCCGCGGTCCTTGCCGTGCTGGCCGGGGCATGCAGTGGCAGGCCGGGGATCTGCGCGGCCAGCCCGCCCAGCGCGAGCGCGGCACCGGTCAGATCCACCGTCGGCAGGGCTTCAAGTGCCGCGATCTCACTGGCCAGTTGTTCACGTACCGGGATAAAGGCCGGATCACCGAGTGACTGCAGGCGATTATCGGCGATCCTGAGGGCCTGCAGCGCGGTCGGCGCATCACGCAACAGTTGCAGGCGGGCATTCGCCAGTTCGAGATAATAGGCGGTTTCGGCCACGGCCCAGGCACTGCGGTCGCGACCGATCTCCTCGTACAGTGATTGCAGCGAGGTCGCCAGTGTCGCCTGGGCGCTGGCGACCTCGGACTGGCGGGCAACGAGCGCATCAAGACGCCCGGTCAGCGCTGTCATGTCTTGCCGGGTCGAGTCGCGCAGTGCCGCGATCCGGCTTTGCGTAGCCGTGGCTTCCTGTTGCGAGAGTTGCCACAACCAGGCGACCCCGCCAGCCGCAGCAATTGCCACGAGCAGTGCCAGGCCCGCGAGCAGGCTGGCCACAGTGCTGCGCGGCTTCTGGTTTGTGGCGGACTCTGGCGGGGAGACCTTCTCCTCCAACGCCTGCTCTTCCTCGGCGAGCGTTTCTTCTGCCGCGGCTTCCGTGTCGTCCTGTTCTGGCTGGTTGGCCCTGTTCTCATCGCTCATGCTGTTACTTCCTCGTGCCAATGCTTGATCGTGCTGACGATCTCCGCATCACTGGCCTGTGCTGCAATATAGACAGCAGTGTGTGCAAAACCCAGTGTCTCTGCAAGCCTGGCACCACGCGCGCTCATGACCACGAGCGGCAGCGCCAGTAGTTGTTGCCGGGCCGGGCCGGCCAGCGTGAGCAGGTTCTGCAGCACCTCGCCGCTGGTGGCCGTGACGATGTCAGGCGAGTGCGCGAGCACGCGGGCGAATGCAGCAGCCGGCAGATCCGGGCAGCGGCGGCGGTAAACCTCGGCAAATTCAACCATCGCGCCGCGTTGCCGCAGGCCCTCGGCCAGTGTCTCGCGCCCGCCGACGCCGCGCACGATCAGCACGCGCTGACCCTGCATATCCTGTGGCAGCCTGGCCAGCACGCTCTCACTGTCGAAGTGCCGCGGCACGAGCGCCACCGGCAGGCCGGCGGCCTGCATCGCGGTCGCGGTGGCGCGACCAATGGCAACGAGTTTCGGCAAGCGCTCAGGCAGGTGCGGCAGGGCGTATTCGACGGCATTGCGGCTGATGAACACGAGCATGTCATACGCCGTGGCATGCCGCAGGCGCAGCACGGCTTCGGTCTGGTGATACGGGGTAATGGCCATGGCCGGAAAGTGCAGGGCACGGCCGCCAGCCGCCTCGATTGCCGCCACGAGGCCGGCTTGCTGACCGTGCGGCCGGGTGACCAGCACTGTTACACCGGCCAGTGCATCACCCATCTCAGCTGTCGGCCTCACTCTCGGCATAGAGTGCCTCGAGGATCTCATCGGCCCCCTGGGCAAGCAGGTCTTCGGCCAGCACGAGACCCATGTTGGCGGCCTCTTCGGCATGGCCATAGATTTCACTGCGCAGCACCTCGCTGCCATCGGTGCGCCCGACCAGGCCGCGCACGTGCAGCGTCTCACCGCTGAACAGGGCAAAACCGGCAATCGGTACCTGGCAACCGCCCGCAAGCCGCTTGTTCAGGGCGCGCTCCGCGGCGAGGCAGGTGTGGGTTACAGCATGGTCAAGCGGCGCGATCAGCGCCTCGATGCGCGAGTCATTTTCGCGGCATTCAATGCCCAGCGCGCCCTGGCCGATCGCCGGCAGGCAGACCTCGGGGGGCAGCTTGACCGTGATCCGCTCCTCCATGCCGAGCCGCATCAGGCCGGAAGCGGCCAGGATAATCGCATCGAATTCACCGTCATCGAGTTTTTTCAGGCGCGTGTTAACGTTGCCGCGCAGGTGCCGGACCTCGAGGTCCGGGCGCAGGGCACGTAACTGGCACTGGCGACGCAGGCTCGAGGTACCGAGACGGGCACCCTCGGGCAGTTCGTCCAAAGTCGGATAGTGGTTCGAGACATAGGCATCGCGCGGGTCCTCGCGCTCGAGGATGACAGGCAGGTGCAGGCCCTCCGGCAACTCAACCGGCACATCCTTCATCGAATGCACGGCAATATCCGCCTCGCCATCGAACATGGCGCGTTCCAGCTCCTTGACGAACAGCCCCTTGCCGCCGATCTTCGCCAGCGGAGTATCGAGGAGCTTGTCGCCCCTGGTACTCATCGTTAGGAGCTCGACCTGCAGGCCCGGGTGAAGAGCCATAAGCCGGTCCCGGACATGCTCGGCCTGCCACAGGGCGAGCGGGCTTTTACGGGTGGCGATACGAAGAATCTCTGACATGCTTGAACCTAATCTTTGCTGATGTGTCATATTGTGTAATGGCCCGACGGAAAAGGCCGGAATTTCAGTATTTTACCGTAAAGCTGTGGCCGGGCGGGAATTTTTTCCCGGTCACGACTATACTTGGCAACGTTTTGGTCCCTGAGTGAATCATGCGCAAAATCTCGACAAGCCTGACCGGCCTGCTGTTACTGCTGACCAGCACACTGTTGCCGGCCGCCGGGCCGCAGCTGCAATACGCCACGGATCTCGCGCAGGATGCAGTACAGGCCAGGCAGAAACAAGTGCCGATCCTCGTCCTGTTTTCCTCGAGCTATTGCGGCTACTGCACGATTATCCGCGAAGACTTCCTCAAACCCATGCTGAAGAATGCCGAGTATAACAACAAGGTCATTATCCGCGTGGTCAGCATTGATAGTGGCAGCGACCTGCGTGATTTTGATGGCGGCATGATCGACCCCGACACGCTGGCGCACATGCATAACGTGTTCGTTACCCCTACCGTAAAGCTGTTTGGCCCGAACGGCGAGACGCTTGTCCCCGACCTGGTCGGCCTGACCACGGTCGATTATTACGGCGGTTATCTTGATGCGGCGATTGATGAATCACTGGCGCAACTGCGCAGTGACAACAAGCTTGCGCTGAATCCCTGATGCCCTGACCCATCTCCGAGGGGTCGAGGCATTACCATTTCATTTAAGTAACTTGCGCACGGCCGCGACATGCCGACGGCTGATATCAAGGCGCTCATCACAATCCCTGAGCACGGCGCGCACCCGACCCAGGCTGTCCTTTTCCAGGCCGACCAGTGCATCGCGCGCCACCAGCGCGTTACGATGAATGCGTATGAACTGCTCACCGAACTCCTGTTCGAGCGAGACGAGTGATTCATCGAGCAGGGCTTCACCGCTTTCATGGCGCGCCACGACATATTTTTGTTCGGCGCGAAAATACAACACATTGCTAACGGGCAGACGTTCCAGGTTACCACGATTGTGTAATGTTAAATGCGTGCGGGCCTGCCCGGTTTGCAAATCGGCCAGGCCGGCAAGTTGTCCTTCACGCAAACAACCTGCCTTGTTGATCGCCTCGGCGAGTTTTTCCGCGCGCACCGGTTTTAACAAATAGGCAATCGCCTGGGCCTCGAAGGCTTCCAGCGCGTGATTATCATAGGCCGTGGCAAATATGACCGCCGGCGGCGTCGGCAGGCGCGCAAGTTGTTGTGCGACATCGATGCCGTTCATGCCGGGCATGTGAATATCCAGCAGCACGATATCCGGTTGCAGGGCCCTGACCGACTCGATAGCACTGATGCCATCGGCGGCTTCGCCAACGACTTCATGCGCGGCATCGAGTTCAGCGACGAGGCTGTGCAAGCGCTCGCGCGCCAGTTGTTCATCATCGACGATCAACAACTTCATGTCGTGCGCTCCTGCGGCCAGTACAGGGTCACGCAATACTGGCCATCTTCGCCGACCACGGTCACCTTGCTTTGTTCTTTGTAGATCGCCGCAATCCGCGCCCGGATGTTAGCCAGGGCCAGGCGGTTGCCACGCTCGTGCGCGGCCGAAGCGTGTTCCGGAAACGGGTTGCAGATGCGCAGCTCCAGCGCAGTGGCGTGCCGCTGACCCTGGATCGTGATCACACCGCCGTCGGCCAGGTGCTCGATGCCGTGATAGATCGCATTCTCCACGAGCGGCTGTATGATTAGCGCCGGGACGCGTGCCTCCGGGGGCAACGGGTCAACCTGCCAGTCGACTTCCAGCCGGTCGCCGAGCCGTAACTTTTCAATCTCGACATAGCGCCGCGCGATTGCCAGTTCATCGGCCAGACTGATCATGCGTTTCGGATCACCAAGCGCAAACCGGAACAGCTCCGCGAGGTCCTCGATCGCGCTTTCGGCGCGCTGCGGGTTGCTGCGCGTCAACGCGGCGATCGCATTCATACTATTGAACAGGAAATGGGGACGGATGCGGGCCTGCAGGGCATCAATGCGCGCTTCGCTTTCGGCGCGCAGCTGCGCCTGCCACAAATGCTGGACATAGAAGTAGCGCAGGGTCACGGCCGAGACAATCAGGCTGACGCCCAGGCTGCGCAGCACAAACTCCCAGGCAGCGGTCGCGATAAAGTCCGCGAACAGGCCGATCGACAGCCCGGCATAAC
>JASFJH010000091.1:0-7598 GCA_050122215.1 Granulosicoccaceae bacterium
ATGCCCTTGCAGGCGCAACAGGCGGGCATTACTCACCGGGTTTATCTTCCACTTCAGTTCATCCAGCGCCTGTTCCGCCGCTGGCCGGTCATTACAGACAAGAATCATGTCGCAACCCGCTTCGAGTGCAGCCATTGAACGCTGTGTAATATCACCCATGCCAAGGGCACCGCGCATCGACAGGTCATCACTGAACACTGCGCCCTGGAAGCCCAGTTCATCGCGTAGTACCTGCCGCAACCAGAACGACGAAAAACCGGCCGGCTGTTCGTCACAGCGCGGATAGATAACATGTGCCGCCATGACCGCAGGCAAACCATAATGCATCATGCGTTCGAAGGCCAACAGGTCATCTGCGCGGATATCGGCATAGGGTCGCTCATCGACCGCGATCACCTCATGCGAATCCGCAGCAATCGCACCATGGCCGGGGAAATGCTTGCCTACTGCTGACATGCCGGCGTCATGCATGCCGTGCATATAGGCATGCGCGAGGTCGGCAACAACTTCCGGATCACGGGCAAAGGCCCGATCGCCAATCACGGTACTGACGCCATAGTCGAGATCCAGTACCGGTGCGAAGTTCAGGTCGATGCCACAGGCACGCAGCTCGGCGGCATTCAGCCAGCCGGTGTAGCGTGCAAGTGTATGCGCCCGTTTCGTATTGCGCTGATACAGACGACCGAGGTCCGCTACGGGCGGCAGGCGCGTGAAGCCCTCGCGGAAGCGCTGTACCCTGCCCCCTTCATGGTCAACGGCGACCAGCAGCCCGGTTTCCCGCAAGGTATGAATGGCCGCGACGAGCTCGCTTAGCTGCGACGGTGATTCATAGTTGCGCGTAAACAGGATCACGCCCCCTACCAGCGGGTGCCTGAGCAGTTCCCTTGAGGCCGGGTCGAGTTCGCTGCCCGGCAGATCGATCATGAGTGGTCCCAGCGACATAGCGTTATATTATGACGTAATTGCCACGAATGAGAACCAGCAAAGAGAATTAGCGTTGCCGGACATCGAGGCTGTCACGCAAACGGTCACCAAGCATATTGACACTGAGCACGACAGCCATGACGGCCAGTGCCGGTACGAGGGTCATGTGCGGCGCAACCAGCAGGTAACGCACCCCGTCACGCAACATGCCGCCCCACGAGGCCTGTGGTGCCTGTACACCGAGGCCGAGAAATGACAGACCGGCCTCGGCAACGACGGCACCGGCCATGCTGAAGCTGGCCTCCACGAGCAGCGGTGCAAGCATGAGTGGCAACACGTGCCTGAACAGTGTTACCTGATCAGCCGTGCCCAGCGCGCGCGCGGCGAGAATATGCTCGCGCTGTTTCAGGCTCATGACCTGGGCCCGGGCCAGACGCGCGAAACCGACCCAGCCGGTGACACACAGCGCGATGATCACGTTTTCCAGCCCGGGTCCGAGCATGGCGGCCAGGGCAATCGCGAGCAGGATACCGGGAAAGGCAAGGAAGATATCGGTAATACGGCTCAATACCACATCCGGCCAGCGCCCTGCCCAGCCAGCGAGCGTGCCGATCACAACACCCGTGATACATGTCAGGACCGTCACACTCACCGCGACGGTCAGTGACACGCGGGCACCGCTTAACACGCGTGCCAGCAGGGAACGCCCGAGATCATCATAACCGAGCACACCAAACAGACTGGCCTGCGGGCCGTGGAAGATATTCTCGAGTATGACCCTATTGGCCTGTTCGTTGCTGAATACCCCGAGTATGGCCGCAGCCAACCAGCACAGTAACAGCGTGAACAGAATAGACAGTTGGCGCTTCATTGCGTCTGCCTGGCCACTTCCTGCGTACGCAAGCGCGGATCCGCCCACAGGTAGACGAGATCGGTCAGCAGATTGACCCCGACATACACGACGCTGATGAACAGCACACAGCCCTGTATCAGCGGATAATCACGTTTTTCTATGGCCTCGACCGTTAACAGGCCGATCCCCGGCCAGTTGAATACGGTTTCCGTGATCACGGCACCGGCCAGCAAGGCGCCGAGTTGCAGGCCGAGCAAGGTCAGTACGGGCAGCCAGGCATTGCGCAGGGCATGGCGCAGCAACACACGCAGCGGTGACAGGCCGCGGGCGCGGGCGCTGCGTACATAATCCTCGCCGAGCACCTCGAGCAGGCTGCTGCGCAACATGCGCATGAGCATGGCGGCCAGTGCCGTGCCCAGTGTCAGTGCCGGCAACACGAGACTGCCAGGACCCTCCTGGCCACTGACCGGTAACCAGCCCAGCCACACGGCGAACACGAGCATGAGCAACGGCCCGAACACAAAGTTAGGTACCGACAGGCCAAACATCGACACCCCGCTGACCAGGCGGTCCGGTAACCGGCCATGCCGCGCCGCGGCAATCACCCCGGCCGGCACCGCCAACAATAGCGCCACCAGGATCGCGGCCAACGATAATTGCAACGTGGCCGGCAGGCGTTCGACGATCAAATCACTGACGGCTTGCCTGTTATATAAGGAATAACCCAGGTCCCCCTGGATGAGCGCGGCATAATACTGTGCCAACTGCCTGGCGAGTGGCCGGTCCAGCCCCAGCGATTCGCGCAGGGCCTGGCGGTCGGCAGCCGCGGCATGTTCGCCAAGCATCACCTCGACCGGGTCACCGGGGATAATGTGCGCCAGCAGGAAAACAAGCAGTGTCACACCGAACAACACGATCAGGGTCCCGGCCAGGCGTGTCATGAGCGCGCGCAGCATCAGTCTTCGCGGATCATGACCGGGGTACCCGGTGTTACCAGTGAGAACAGTTTGATGACATCTTCGTTACGCATACGGATGCAGCCATGCGAGATCGGTACACCGATGGGTTCCTCATCCGGTGTACCATGGATATAGATATAACGCCGCATCGTATCGACAGTACCGAGCCGGTTCACTCCCGGCTCGCAACCACTCAACCAGAGAATACGCGTCAGGATCCAGTCGCGGTCCGGTGCGGCCTCACGCAGTGACGGTGAATAGATCTCGCCGGTTGGCCGGCGCGCGACAAATACCGTATTGGGCGGGCAGTCATGGCCAATCATGACGCGCACGATATGCCGGCCACGTGGCGTGCACTCACTGTCGTGCTGTTCACCGGGACCATTGCGTGCCGTGGATACCGGAGCACTGAACACGGTCTTGCCTGCCTCGCGCACCAACAGGCGCTGGGATGCAATACTGATATCGATGCTTCGTTGCATACGGACTAGTCCATCATACCTGTGGCATGCGCCGCAAGCGATTGGCCACTATCTCGCAAGCTGACATTTGCCAGGCCATCGTAATTGCCATCAGCACTGAGCATATAGCCTGTCAACTGCTCGCGCATCGCGACCACGTGGTCCTCGTACCATAACGGGACATAGACCAGGTCCTCGTTGAGCAGTTGTTGCAGGGCCAGCAAGGACGGCAGCATGGCTTTGACATTGGTTTGCGCAAGCGCCGTATCAATCAGTGTATCGGCCTGTTGATTGACATAGCGGCCACGGTTGGCACCCGCCGGTGGCAGGGAGCGGCTGTGAAAAATATATTCAAAACTGTCCGGGGAACGAATGCCGACCCAGGTCAGACTGTATAACTCGAAATTCCCGGACTTGATGTCGGCGTAGAACGTGCCCCAGTCGAGGCTTTGCACCTGCACATCAAAACCGGCGCTGTTGAGCTGCTCACGGACCACGGTTGCCAGGCGCACGCGCAACGGATCGGTCGAGGTTTTGTAAACGAGTCGTGGTTTGTTGTGCGCGTCATAACCGGCCTGCCGCAACAAGGCACTTGCCTCGCGTGCAGTGCAATGCTGTTTGGGTAAATCTGGATGACCGGCCCAGTGTTCGGGCGGCAGCAGTGATTGCGCCGGACGCGCGCCGTCAGCCAGCAGGTACCGGATCAATTGCTGGCGGTCAATCGCGCAGGCAATCGCCTCGCGCACGCGCCTGTCTGACAATGCCGGTTCGGCATGGTTGATACCGAGATAGCTAAAGTTGCTGCCGTGCCGGCGTTGCAAACGGATACCCTCCCTGTCTGCCAGCCAGTTGATCAGCTCCGGGGCGACATCGTTCTGCAACATGTCGACCTCGCCGCGCAGCAGTTTCAATACGCGCACGGTCGGATCGCGTACTTCGAGAAACCGGAACTGTTGCCGATCCGCGATACGCTCCAGGCTGATATCGCCCGCGCCGTTATGCGCGACGAAACGAAACGCCCCGCTGCCGATCGGCTGTCGATGAAAGTCATGGCCCTGCGCGATCAGTTCTGCCGGCATGACACCGATCGTCAGACGCTCGACAAACAGCGCGTCAGGCCTGTCCAGGTAAAAATCGATCGTATCATTGTCGAGTACCTCGATCCGCGAAATATGCGCAAGCGGTGCGCGGTATGGCGAACCGTTTGCCGCATCGAGCACATAGGCATAGGTGGCGGCCACATCCGTGGCCTGCAAGGTCTGGCCGTTATGAAAGTGGCGATACCGATCGTGGAGAACAAAGCGGTAATGCTGCGTATCGAGCTGTTGCCAATGCGCCAGCGCCGGCACGACGCGTGACTGTGCGTCGAAATCCACGAGCCGTGCATAGAGCAAACGATTGAGACGCGCCGAGGTCGCATCGGTAGCATGCCGCGGATCAAGACTGACCGGCGCCGTGCTCAGGGCAAAACGGATGGCATGCGGTGATTCGGAGGCACTGCAGGCAGCAAGCGACAGCATTGCAACGAGCGCCACCAGGCGCAGTAGCTTACCAGTCCTTGTAAGGATGCGAGACGAGGCTGACATTGTAATAACGCGGATCGTCGGAGACTTCCTTGCCGAGCCAGTCCGGGCGGGCAATATCGGCGTCCTCTGCTTCAAGTTCGATCTCGGCGACCACCAGCCCGGCATTGTCGCCTTCAAAGACATCGATCTCCCAGGTCTGCCCGGCATGCTGCACATGATAACGGGTCTTTTCCACCTGCGGCTGTTCGCACAGCTGGTCGAGCATTTGCTCAGCCTCATGAAGCGGAATGGCATATTCGAATTCCTGGCGACGCACACCCAGCTCGGCACTTTTTATATTGATGTTGGCGTGTTCACCTTCGATGCGTACCCGGATTGATGCCCGTTGCGGCGCGGCGAAATAACCCTGCCGATAGCGGGTTCCCGCGTCGGCCTGGGCGCGCCAGCTGTCGTTGCGGACGAGGAATTTACGTTCTATTTCGATGGCCATAATGCATACAGTCGTAGTTGCCCTACTGTAGCAGATACAGGCTTTCCCGGTATACTCGAGACATGATAAACACAACAAAGCATATTGACCTTATTGTCCATGCCGATGCCATCCTTACGGTCGATGCACAGGACCGCGTACTCGAGCAACACAGTCTGCTCGTGCATAACAGCCGGATCATTGACATCCTGCCGCAGCAGCAGGTCCGGCAGGCTTACACGGCCGACCAGGTCATGGAATTGCCCGGGCATGCACTCATGCCCGGCCTGATCAATGCCCATACGCATAGCGCGATGAACCTGATGCGCGGCATTGCCGATGACATGCCGCTCATGCAATGGCTGCAGGAACATATCTGGCCAGTAGAGCAGCGCATCATGAGCGCGGGTTTTGTTCATGATGGCAGCCGCCTGGCCATGGCCGAGATGCTGCGCAGCGGCACCACCTGTTTCAACGATATGTACTTCTTCCCCGACGAGGTTGGCCGTGCTGCCGCGCATATCGGCATGCGCGCCACACTCGGCCTGATCGTCATCGACTTCCCAACCGTGTGGGCCCAGGATGGCCAGGACTATCTACGCAAGGGCCTGCAGATTCATGATCAGTTCCGCGACGACCCGCTTGTACATACCGCGTTTGCCCCACATGCCCCGTACTCCGTTTCGGATGTGCCACTGGAAAAGATTGTTACCTACGCCGAGGAGCTGGATATCCCGATCCACATGCACATCCATGAAACGGCCGACGAAGTCGACACAGCTGTGAAGGAATCCGGTAAACGGCCATTGGAGCGCCTCGAACAACTCGGGCTGTTAACGCCGCGCCTGCTGGGCGTACACATGACCGAGCTTAACCAGCTGGAGATTGACAGGGTTGCCACCAGTGGCAGTCATGTCGTGCATTGCCCCGAGTCGAACATGAAACTCGCCAGCGGCATCTGTCCCGTACAGACACTGCTGGACGCCGGGATCAATGTCGCGCTCGGCACCGATGGTGCCGCCAGTAATAACGACCTCGACATGCTCGGTGAAATGCGCAGTGCAGCCTTGCTCGCAAAGATTGCCGACAGGAATGCGTGTAGCCTGAATGCACATAGCGTGTTACGCATGGCCACCATCAACGGTGCGCGTGCACTGGGAGTGGATGATCAGATTGGTTCACTTGAGACAGACAAACAGGCCGACTTTATCGCGATTGACCTCGACCAGCCCGAGACCCGGCCACTGTATGACCCCTGTGCACAGATTGTGTATGCCGCCGGCCGTGAACAGGTACGACATGTCTGGGTCGCGGGCAAACAATTATTGCGTGATCGGCAACTGCTCACGCTGGATGAAAAAGAACTGCTGGCGGACACGGCACAGTGGCAGGAGCGTATCTGGCAGACCAATCAGAAAGGATAGCCCCACCAAACAATTGCAGGATTGCCTGTTAAATCTTTACATAGCCCTGCTGCTGCAATTTTTCGATCTCATCAGGTGCATACGGTACCAGCTCGATAAAGCCCGGCACATCTTCATTGCGCAGGCCGCGCTTCCGCATGACGGTCTGGCACATCTTTACGTCAATGATGTTATAGGCGTCGAGCCGTGCCGCCTTGTCAACCAGTTCGCGGTATTTCGGGTAATTCCGGATGGCAAACAGGTCAATCTCCGGACCATGCAGGATAATCGCGATCCCGGCCGGCACATCTGCCGGCCGGGGTTGCAGGGCAAGTGCTTCAGCCCTGTCCAGTAACTCCTCGATTTCCTCGTAGGAATGCAACACGACTTCCACCACGTACTGCCCGTGCGGTTCGATCTGCAGCCTTTCGGGCGCATTGTCCGGCAGCAGGCGCCCGGGGCCGGAGGAAGGTGGCAAGGGCTGCGGCGTCGGGCGTGGCTGTGTAGCCGCCTGTGCCGGGAGTGCAGGTGTGGACGACAGCGTATCCTTGTGCTGCTGTAGCAATAGCAGCGATTCGGCCACGATAATGGCGAACAGGATGATAATAAGCGTTTTGCGCATGACGTTGCCCTTCCCCTGGCGGCTGGCACCACAGGCCCACTCCTCTATATAATATGAATAACATGTTGGGTTTTGGCGATCCAGCCTAAAACCATTTTTTGGAGTCAAGATGTCCGAGATCACGATTGAACATAACCCGTCCCCGGCCAAACTCGACGTCATGGGCGTCTATGACTGGCCGATCTGGAGCAAAGAGGTTTCGACCTTTCCCTGGCAATACGACACGAAGGAAACCTGTTATTTCCTCGAAGGTGAGGTCATCGTCACACCGGAAGGTGGCGAGCCCGTGCGCATGGGCAGCGGTGACCTCGTGATCTTTCCTGCAGGTATGAGCTGCAGCTGGCAGATTCTCGAGCCGGTCGAAAAACATTACGATTTTGG
>JASFJH010000092.1:0-7570 GCA_050122215.1 Granulosicoccaceae bacterium
GCCACTCGGTGTAATGTGTACGGTAAAGCCCATGATATAGTGCCCGCGTTTGAATTGAATTCCTGAGCGAAAGGCCCGGAATTATCCATGAATTCACAGACAAAGCCAACCAAACCCCTACATATTGTAGGTTGTGGCGATATCGGCCGGCGCGTCGCGGCCAGGCTGCGCGCTGCCGGGCAGGCGGTCAGCGGTCTCGTGGCCAGCCCGGTCAGTTGCGCGGCGCTGCGCGCGGCGGGGATCGAGGCGGTCGAGGCCAACCTCGACGATCCGGCCAGCCTGCCGGGTACGGCACTCGATGGCGTGCAGGTGTTCTATTTTGCGCCACCGCCAAAACAGGGACGCACCGACAGCCGCATGCGCAACTGGCTGGCGGCGCTCGGTGCGACGCGCCCGGCGAAGATCGTCGCGATCAGCACAACCGGCGTGTACGGTGACGTCGGTGGTGACTGGGTCACGGAGGATACGCCGCTCGCGCCCGGCGCGGATCGGGCCTGGCGTCGCGTCGATATGGAAACCGCGGTGCGGCAGTGGGGGCGGCAGCATGACGTGCCCGTCGTGATCCTGCGCGTGCCCGGCATCTACAGCTGCGAGCGCCTGCCACTGGAGCGGCTGCGCAAGGGCCTGCCGGTCCTGACGCCGGACGAGGCCGGCTATACCAACCGCATCCATGCCGATGACCTGGCCGCGATTGCGATTGCCGCCATGCAACGCGCCCCGGCCGACAGCGTGTACAACGTCAGTGATGGCCAGCCGGGCACAATGACCGACTACTTCAACACGATTGCCGATCACTTTGGCCTGCCCCGGCCACCGCAGATCTCACTGGCCGAGGCAACAACCCGGGTCAGTGCCGGGATGCTCAGTTACCTGCGAGAATCGCGGCGCATATCTAACAGCAAGATGCGCGAGGAGCTGGGTGTCACATTGCAGTACCCGGATTTGCAGGCCGGACTGCAAGACTGCAAACGGGATTGAGGTGCTTGTTTACATACGCTCGTCGATGTCGACGTCACGCAAAAAATTTCCCGCCCGGTCGTAAATGCCCTCGCAGTAGGCGCGGCTGGCAAAACTGCCCATGACCATGACATGCGCCGTCGCGACGGCTTGCTCGCCGGCACCTTTGACATAGGCACGCATCACCTCGGCACATTCCGGGCCACTGATCGGTTTGAAGCTGCTGACTTCACACGACACGATATAACCACTCTCCTGCGGGTCGCGGCCGGCCTGCAGGGCATCACGGAACTCCTTGTTGAGCTGGCCGTAGGGGTCGCTTTCATCGAGCGTACCGGCAACCGTGTCCATGAAGCGGTTCATGTCGATCACCATGGCGGTAGAACAGCCAAGTTCGCGCATTTGTTGCGTGCCCGGTGCATTGCTCGCCTCCATCATCATGGTGGCCCCTTTACCGGCCACGTTGAGCGCCTGCTGGCATTCCTCGCAGTTCAGGTAAAACACAATTGCCGCGATGATGGCGAGCAGGGTCGTGCCCCCGAGGATACCGAGGATCAGTACAACTGTTTTGCTATTGGCGTCCATATCAATTTGTTCAACCGAGGTGGGCCGCGAGATTATCCAGGCTTTGTTGATCCGCGGGGCTGGCAATCTGTTTCAGGGCGGTGAGCCGTTGCCGCGCCAGCGGCGCAGCGTCGAGATGGCTGCTCAGGATATCGACCTCGAGCAGGCCACACTGCATATAGTCTACCGCATGCGTGTAACGTTGCTCGGCATTGTGTAACAGGGCCACGGCAAGCTTGTAGAGCTGTTGGCGGTTGGCCTCGTGGGCGAGCAACAACACATGCCGCGGATCGGCGAGCACAAATTCACGGCTCACCGCCAGGCAGGCCTTTAACACATTGAAGGCATCGGCATAACGGTGGGCGTGCACATACTGGTCGATCAACAGGCGGCCGATACATAAATAAGTGCGATGTTTCTTCCACTGGCCGATCTTTTCAAACAGCTCTTCAAACTCGGCCGGCTGCACACGTAGCGGGTCGGTGTCGGCGAACATGAGGTTTAGCGCGGCACTGTCCTGCTCGGTACGCACGAGGTTATAGAGCCTGTCGAAGTAGGCGCCCTGCTCCTTGCGGATGCGGTCCTGTTCGGCCTGTTCCTCGAGCACCTTCATGTTGCGATACATGGTCGCGTTATTGCCGATCGCGAAACCGGCACTGTGTTGCGCCTCCATGTGGGCGATTTCCTCGTCGAGTTCGTCCTGCATTTCCTCTTTGCGCGCCTTGAAAAACCAGCGGCCAATCAGGTAACCGGCAACGCCGCCGCTGACATGGGCGACGAGGTTAACGCCATGATTCATGCCCTCGGAGAGCAGGTCCCAGGCATCCCAGCCGATAAACCAGACAGCCAGGATCCAGGCCGGGATCGGAATACGCCACAGCGGCACAATGAACCAGATCAGCGTGTTGATACGGGCGCGTGGCATGAGAAAGGCGGACAGGCCAATCACGCCCGTGACCACGCCGGACAGGCCCAGCGTAGGAATGTTGTCATTGCTGCCCAGCGAAAACAGCGAGTAACTCAGCGAACAGACCACGGCCACGCCGAGCAGGGCCAGCGCAAAGCGCCAGGCACTGCCGACCAGCAGTTCCACCGCCGGGGCAAAGGCAAAGAAAAAGATCAGGTTGAAAATAATGTGCAGCCAGCCGCCATGGGCAAGCGACGAGGTGATCATGGTCAGCGGGTTGTAACTGTCCGGGAAGTACATGATCTTCTCATCCAGCAACAGGGGCGCGTAGTCATGGAAAGCCTGCGTGTGACGGCGAATATCACGTATGGAACGTTCGACATTCAGCTCGGCATCTTCCAGCCGGGCGCGATAGCCCTGTTCAAGCGCCTCGATATCTTCACCGCGCAGCGTGGTGCGGTGGTATTCATCGAGAATATTGAAACAGGCCTCGGGATAATTGCGGATGAAATCGCGGGGGTACTTGTCGGCCTGCGAATTGGCATACTGGCAATACAGACCGAGCGAGACGCTGTATTTCACGTTGGATTGGAACTGGAAGCCAAAGACGATCACGCACAGCAGGATCACGGCCCAGGTCGCCCAGGGCATGCGGCCGAGCCGCAAGTCAGCGCTTAATGGAATGATCACAGCTTATGCCCCCGGGTCCCTTGTTCAATCTTGTTATCGTGTCCCGGTTTGCATAATGACAAATAGCGGGCCTACTTGCCATACAGGCGGCGCAGCTCTTCCTTGGCCTGTTCGAGGACCTGTTTTTGTTCCGGGTCGAGATTCTTGCCGGCGCGGTTTATATAGAACACGAGCATCGACATCGCGGAGCGAAACGGCGGTGCCTTGCGCTCCGTGCTTTCCTCGGCGGATTGCTGCAGGGAGCGGGCAATGCGTTTCGGATCTTTCCAGGTAAAGACCCCGTCTTCGAGCGCGAGCGCGTGGCTCTCGCGGGTAACCTTTGCTGACCAACGAGACGTTGTTTTCTTTTTCTTTGCCATGCCCCGGCCCGCGTGCTCAGCGTAACCGCCCGACCGGCATGAGCGCCAGAGGCTCGTGATCGGCGGGTAGCCCGAGTACCTGTTGCACGGCACTGTCGTCAAAGGCGCCGACGTAAACCGTGCCGAGCCCGAGCGAGGTCGCCTGCAGGTAAACATTCTGTGCGGCGCTACCGGCCTCGATGCGTACATAGCGTTTCGCGCGCGAGCCGTATTTGTGCGCGGTGCGTGCATAGACCGCGGCAATAACAAGCACGGCCGGCGCATTGTGCACATAGTGCTGCTGCAGGGCCGCGTCGGCGAGTGGCGCGCGGACGTCGCCGGTTTGCTGCAGGACCAGCGCATGGCGTTTCGGGTTGTAATGGTACAGGCCGGCTGGCAGTTGTTCGACGGCCCCGGCGACGAGATACATCTCCAGCGGGTACAGCGCGCCGGCCGAGGGTGCCGTACGAAAGCCGTAGTCGTCGGTAATGCCCTGCGCTGCCCAGAGTAATTGCGCGACCTGTGGCAGGGACAGGCTGGTAGGGGAAAGGTGGCGCACCGAGCGGCGTTGCTGCAGTGCCGATTCAACAGGCAGGCCGCCTTCGCGGTCAGGCGCGGGTAATGGTATGGATGTCAACGGGACTTGTTCCATCGCAAGCACACTCGCTGTCCAGAGCAGTAACAGGGCAACTGTACAGGAAATACATAGCGGCTTCATGTTGTCTCCGTGGCGTTGATGCCTGTAGCCAGTACCGGCTATAACCCTTCAAGTATTGCTGTTGCGCTTTCAGTGCAAACGGCTGCTCGGGCACACAGCTTGTCAGGCAAACAAGTCCGCCAGTGATCCGGCGAGCATCGCCCCTGCCGGCAGCCGCTGTTCATCGCCGGCCTGGTATTTGCCGGTTTTCACGAGGCAGGCCTGCAAACCGGCAGCCACGGCGCCCTGCACATCGCCCTCGAGATCGTCGCCGACCATGAGGCACTGCCCGGCAGTAAAAGGCGTCGAGGCGATGATCTGGTCAAAAAACGCCTGGCTCGGTTTGCCCATGATAATGGCCGGTGTGTCCGCGGCCCACTCGATGGCGCGAATAAACGGCCCCGCGTCGAGGTTCAGGCCGCTTTCATCCTTGAAGTACTTGTTCATGCCGATACCGATGAGCGTTGCCCCCTGCTTGCACAGCCGGAAGGCGCGGTTCAGGGCCGCGTAGTTCAGACCCTCACGCGCGTCGCCGAGCAGCACGCAGTTCGGCTCGCTGTGATCGAGATCGGCAAACTCGGGCTGGATCGCCTCGTGCACGAGGCAAAAAGGGCGTAGATCGTGATGCTGGATATAGTGTTTCGCGGCGATCGGCGCGGTAAACAGTTCGTCCGGTTCGATGGGCACGCCCATGCCGGCGAGTTTGTCGAGGATGGCTTCACTGCTGCTCGTTGCCGTATTCGTGACAAAGCGCAGCACGAGGCCGCGCCGGCGTGCCTTCTCGACGGCCTCGCTCGCACCCGGGAGCGGGCGGCTGCCCTCGTAGATCACGCCGCTCAGGTCCAGGAACAGGGCATGCGCATTCAGGTCCATGCGGCAAATGTAGCGCGATTCGCGCCGAAGATACATCACGCCCGGTCGAAGCAATGCGGCAGGTAACAATCAAACAAGCCATCAGCATGTGGCGCCGCCGGCTGTAATGCATTGTTGCTGGTGTTGTTCTGAACTAGTCCTATAGTGCTAGTACTTTTCGGTCATGTGACCCCACAACGATAATGCGGTATCCTCGCGCGCGTGCAGGCCACGCAACAACACCTTAAAAACGGGTGGCATGCGCACTGGGGGAGGCAAAAATCTCTTTTGCCGGAAAAACCAAAAACCAAGAACAAGGAGAGGGTCAATGAACCTTTGGTTCCGCTATGCCTTTACGTTACCCGCATTAACTGTTGCTCTCGCGCAACCCGTATCTGCTTCACAACTACCACCTGCCGCAAGCGATGCAGACTACTATGACAACGGCGCGCCGAATGCCGCCAAGGTCGAACTCGGCAGAAACCTTTTCTTCGACAAGATACTCAGTGGTAACCAGAACATTTCCTGTGCCACCTGCCACCACTCACTTACCGATACCGGCGATGGCCTGTCCTTGCCCGTCGGTGAAGGCGGACGTGGCCTGGGTGTCACCCGGGATACGGGCAGTGGTGCGGATGCGGTACACGAACGCGTACCGCGTAACGCCCCGCCGGTGTTCAACCTCGGTGCGCGCAGCTTTAGCGTGATTTTCCATGACGGTCGTGTCGAGGCCGATCCGGCCTTCCCGTCAGGGGTGAAGACACCGGCCGGTCATGACCTGCCGGCGATTCTGGATAACCCGTTGGCAGCGCAGGCCATGTTCCCGGTCACATCCGCTACGGAAATGGCCGGCCAAAGCGGTGAAAATACGATTGCCGATCAGGCCGCGATCGGTAACCTGGCCGGTCCGGCCGGCGTCTGGGAGCAGCTTGCCACCCGCCTCAAGGCCATCCCGGAATATGTCGACATGTTCAATGCTGCCTACGGTATCAGCCAGTCTGAAATTACCTATGCGCATGCCGCCAACGCGATTGCCGCCTTCGAGGCCACTGCCTGGCGCGCCGACAACAGCCCGTTCGATCGTTACCTGCGTGGCGAGCACGGGGCACTGTCAAAACCGGCGAAAAACGGCATGAAGATCTTCTACGGCAAGGCCAACTGCGCGAGCTGCCATAGCGGTACCTTCCAGACCGATAACCGCTTCCACGCGATTGCCGTGCCACAAATCGGCCCGGGCAAAGGCCAGGATTTCGATGGTCGTGGCGATCACGGCCGCGTCGCAATCAGTGGCGACCCGGCAGATCTTTACCGCTTCCGCACGCCGACGCTGCGTAATGTCGCGCTGACGGCACCTTACGGTCACTCCGGTGCGTATGATTCGCTGGAAGACATGGTGCGTCACCACCTCGATACCACCACGGCACTCAATAGCTACGACTGCGCCAATACACCGGTGCTGCCATCACGGCCTGATCTCGATGCCATCGATTGTGTCGTGCAAAACGATCCGCTACGAGTGGCGGAGATCGCGGAAAGTTCCGAGATTGCGCCGGTGGCACTGAGTGATGATGAAGTCAACGACGTGCTTGAGTTCCTGAATGCGCTGACTGATCCGGCAAGTATCGATCTGCGTGGGGATCTGCCAAAAGGCGTGCCAAGTGGTCTGACCCTGGCCGAGTAATCAACCCGGCCGATATACAAGACAGGGCCGCCTTCGAGCGGCCCTGTTTTTATTCAGACAATTTCCCAATCCTCCACGCCACCGCGTACCCTTGTAAACAAGGGATGAATATTGATGCGCTTAACCGCTGTTAACTGCTTGTAGAGTGTGGGATCGCGTTTAGCCAGTTTGTTGAGCAGGTGCTGGAATTCATAAGCCACCTGTCCGCTTGTCACAGGCAGCGGGCGCGTGATTTTGCGGTTCACGATTTTGTGCCGGTTGAAATTATAACCGCGCCGCTCGGCCTCGTCGGCGACACAGCGTAAATAGCTCGCAATGGCGCCAACGGGATTGCCGGTCTTCCTGAAGCGCGTTAATTGCGGGTGGTTCTGGTAGCCCTTCGTCTTGCCGAGCAACACGTTTTGCGCGAGCAGGCCCTCCCGCCAGAGCGCGACGAGGCCTTTGGCATCAAGGTATGCAGGGTGTAGGGACCAGAGTCGCATGACGGTAGTGGAGAGCGCCCTGCCCGGGCCTGTTTCAAGTGGTTTCCACGCTCTCGATTTTCCTTTTCACGTCCATCGGGTCATCGATGTTTTTAAATACGAGATCACTGATGCCCCGCCCCGTGACCTTGACCGTGCCGAAGTCGAATATGCGGCCAAAAACACCCTGGATGATTTCGACCGTTTCTATCGAGGTAATCTTCATTTCTTCCGATTTGCGGCTGATGATGCCTTTTTTCAGGATAACCCGCTTGTTGGTCACGCCCTGTTCGATGTTGCGCAGTCGCAGCCATTCCCAGATGGCCAGCAGCAGCGTGATGCCAAGGGTCGGTATGGCAAGAATAATCCAGATAGCCATCGGGATCCTGGAGCTCCAGTGGAGCTTGAACAGGGCCCGGACTT
>JASFJH010000093.1:0-7551 GCA_050122215.1 Granulosicoccaceae bacterium
ACCAGTACAAGCGTGTCAGCGGTTATGACATTCCGTCGGCGCAGGAAGACGGTCAGGACATCGAGAAGGTCTATGCCGCCGCGCAGACAGCCATCGAGCATGTACGCAGTGGCAAGGGACCGTATTTCCTCGAGCTCATGACCTATCGTTATCGCGGTCACTCGATGTCGGATTCAAATGCCTACCGTGCCAAGGAAGAAGAACGCATGTGGTCGAAGCGTGATCCGATCATCATGTTGCGTGATCGCCTGGTCGAGGCCGGTGAGATCGCGCTGGATGATTACAAGCAGATGGATACCGAGATCCTCGAAGAAATCGAAAATGATGTTATCAAGTACGCTGAAGAGTCTCCCGAACCGTCAATGGAACTGCTAGACAAGTATGTGTTGGCGGAAAATGATCCGTGGGTCAAGGGAGGAGCGCAGTAATGGCTGAGATGATGTTCTGGGAAGCCTTGCGTCGCGCGCAGGATGAAGAAATGACCCGAGACCCGATGGTCATCTGCATGGGTGAGGATATCGGCGTTGCCGGTGGTACCTACAAGGCCACCCAGGGGCTGTACGACAAGTATGGCGCGGAACGCGTTATCGATACGCCGATCTCGGAAAATGGTTACACCGGCCTTGGAATCGGTGCCTCGTTCCTCGGTGTACGTCCGGTCATTGAGATCATGTCGGTGAACTTTGCCTGGCTGGCCATGGATCAGATATTCAACACCGCGGCCAAGGTGCGTTACATGTCAGGCGGCCAGCTCGAGGCGCCGGTGGTGATTCGTTCACCAGGCGGTACCGCGCATCAGCTCGGCGCCCAGCATTCGGCGCGTATGGAGAAGGTCTTTATGGGGATTGCCGGGCTGCGTGTGGTGACACCCTCCAACCCGAAGCAGGCCTATGGCTTGCTGAAATCTGCCGTACGTTGTAACGACCCCGTGTTCATCAATGAACACGAACTCATGTACAACATGAAGGGCGATGTACCGGATGAAGAATTCTTCTACCCGCTGGAAGGTTCGGAAGTGAGCCGTCAGGGGAGCGACGTGACCCTGTTCGGTTACAATATTTCGGTGCACTGGTGTCTGCAGGCGGCAGAGGTATTGCAAAAACAGCATGGCATCAACTGCGAAGTCGTGGACCTGTATGCACTCGCGCCGGTCGACCGGGAAGGCATCAAGGCCTCGGTCAGCAAGACGCACCGTGCCGTGATCGTTGAAGAGGCCGAGCCGGCTGTTGGTGTGGGCAGTGAGGTCATGGCAATCATCAACGAAGAATGTTTCTTCGAACTGGATGCGCCGCCGGTACGTGTGTCTGCGAAGAATGTACCGATTCCGTATAACCATACACTGGAAAAGGCAGCCATTCCGACCGCGAATGACGTTGTAAAGGCCGTGCTGAAGATGTTCGGCAAGAGCTGATTGCCAGCAAACCAAAAACAGCCGGCGGGGCGTTGCATCGTCCGCCGGCGATAATTTTCCAACAAGCTTTCACTACCACGAGCGCAGCATGTCCGAGACTTACACAATCAAGATGCCACAATTGTCCGACACCATGACCGAAGGTGTCGTGGTCAGCTGGGAAAAGAATATCGGTGACAGGATTGAACGCGGCGATATCGTCGCGACGGTCGAGACCGACAAGGCCATCATGGATGTCGAGGTGTTCCGTGAAGGTTATCTGTCCGGCCCCATGGCCGAGGTGGGCGCGACCATCCCCGTCGGTGATGCGATGGCCTACATCGTACCCAATGAATCGGATGTCCAGGCCGGTGACGCGGCTGTCCCGGAAGAGAGTGTCAATGCCGGTAGTCAAGGCAAGCCCGAGATCGAGGTCGCTGCCGAGATTGATGTGCCGGCCGGCGTGACCCATACCATCAAGATGCCGCAGTTGTCGGACACGATGACCGAAGGTCTCGTGGTCAGCTGGGAAAAGAACATCGGTGACAGGATTGAACGCGGTGACATCGTCGCCACGGTCGAGACCGACAAGGCCGTCATGGATGTCGAGGTGTTCCGCGAAGGTTACCTGTCCGGTCCGATCGTGGATGTCGACAGTACCGTTGCCGTCGGGGAACCGCTGGCCTATCTCGTCGATAGCGCCGGGCAGGTCGTTGAGACAAAGGCCACGGCCGGCGCAGTTGTCCCGGCTGCCGCCGTTGAGGCTGCGCCGGCCACCCCGGCAGTGCCGGCTGCTGCCGCGCCTGCACCGGCGGCAATCAGCACTGTGCCGCCGGCGCCGCGCCCGGATAACAAGCAGGCCACGCCATATGCGCGCCAGCTTGCTGCGACCCTGCACGTCAATTTGAATACGCTCAAGGGCAGCGGCCCGGACGGCGTGATCACGGCCGATGATGTGCGTGCGGCAACGCCGCTCGAACGCCCGACCGAGATCGGTGCTCAGGTGCCGGCCCATGTCATGCCGGAGATCCAGGTGCCGGGGCATGGCCGTGATATGAACGCGATGGAGAAGGCTGTCAGCCACTCGATGACCGCGTCACTGACCATGCCAACCTTCCGCGTCGCCATCAATGCCAAACCGGGTGCGTTGATCAAGGCTGCCAAGGCGAATGGCGTGTCGGTCACCGTGGCCATTGCCAAGGCCTGCGCCATTGCGATGGAAAAACACCCGAGCATGAACTGGGCCTACCAGCCGGTCGACAAGATCGTCGAGCGCACGAACGTCGATATCGGCATGGCCGTGTCGGCCGACGGTGGTGGGCTGGTCGTGCCGGTGCTGCGCGGCTGCGAAGCTCGCAGCCTCGAAGAACTTAATGACAGCTGGGGTGATCTCGTCGATCGCGCCCGCAAGCGTCGCCTTGCGCCGGAAGAGTATGCCAACCCGACCTTCATGGTCTCGAACATGGGCATGATGGGCGTGAGCTATTTCGATGCGATCCCGACACCGGGCACCGCCGCGATCCTCGCGATTGCGGCAGCCGGTCCTGAAGGCATGCCGTTGACCGTGACCGCCGATCACCGTGTCGTGAACGGTGCCGTGGTCGCGCTGTTCCTGAATACGCTCAAGGACGCGATCGAGAACCCCGAAGAATGGATGGGCCCGACCGGCCCGGCGATCCCGGAAGGTGAGTGGGACTATGACGTGGTTGTGATCGGCGGCGGCCCGGGCGGCGAAGACTGCGCCCGTGACCTGGCCGGCCATGGCATAAAGGTCGCGATGATCAACGATGCGCCGTTCCCGGGTGGCGAGTGCCTGTGGCGTGGCTGTATCCCCTCGAAGGCCTGGCGTGCCGGTGCGGACCGCATGCGTGATCGCGCGCATGATGCGCACCTTGGTGTGACCGGCACGACGAAGCCGAAGCTCGACTGGGCGGCGCTTGAGGCGACGCGCAAGAGCGTGCTCGAAACGCGCGGCGAGATGGCGCTGAAAACCGACAAGGGCGTGAAGATCGACGTTATCCAGGGCTTCGCCTGGTTTGAAACCGATCATCGCCTGTTCGTCGATACCTCGGGCAACACGGATGATCCGCATGCCCGTGCACCGATCGGTGACGGTTCAAAAGGTAAACACATCAGTTTTGGTTGCGCCGTGATTGCCACGGGTGCGCCGCCGTTCGTGCCGCCGATCCCGGGTGCACAGGAAGGTGTCGAAGCCGGCGGTGTGCTGACCTCGGACACGGTCTGGGGGCTCGAGGCGCCGCCGAAGAAGCTGGCCGTGATTGGTGGCGGGGCGATCGGTGCCGAGATGGCACAGATCTTCCAGGACTTCGGCGCGAAGGTCACGCTCATCGAGGCGCAGGAACGCATCCTCGCCGAGGTCGAGCCGGAGATCTCGAAACAACTGGCCACGATCCTCAACGAAGACCCGAACCTGACCGTATTGACCTCGGCCGGTGTCGAGAAGATCAGCGGCAAGCCGGGCGCGATGAAGCTCGCTTACAAGGATGCCGACGGCAAGTCGCATACGATGACGGTCGACTACGTCATCATGGCGACCGGTAAACGCCCGGTGCTCGAGCCTTTGCAGCTTGAGAATGCCGGTATCGCCGTAGACCACGGCGTGATCAGGGTCGACAACCGCTCGCGCACGAGTGTGCCGCATATCTTTGCCGTCGGTGACGTCGTCGGTGGTCTCATGCTTGCGCATACTGCCGGTCACCAGGGCCGTGTTGCGGCGTACACGATCCTCGGCGAAGACCTGACCTATAACCAGGACCTCGATTCTGGCGTGATCTTCACCCGCCCGCAGGCAGCCTTCGTTGGCCTGTCGGTGGAGCAGGCCAAAGCGAAGGGTATCGACGCGGTCGAGGTCAAGGTACCGATGAACATCGATGCCAAGGCCATGATCACGAATGAGACCCAGGGCATGATCAAGATCGTCGCCGACAAGGCCAGCCAGCGCGTGATCGGTGTGCATTACCTTGCCGACCATGCCGATACCCTCATCGGTGAGGGCGTGATGATGGTCTCCGGTGGTATGACGCTGGAACAGGTCGCAAATGCGATCCATCCGCACCCGACCCAGACCGAAATGTTCGGCGAAATGGCGCGTCGCCTGTTGAGCCGCCTGCGTCGCAGCAAGAAGGTCGCAAAGAAGGCCTGAGCGGCGGCATTCCCTGCCGGAAGGGCGGGGTTGTGCCGATCCCGTTAAACGGAAACAATCCATCTACTGAACTGTGTATTGGGCCCGTACCTGTCGAGGTCAGGCCCAGGCCCGAAAATTGCCGTGTTCTGTAAGCCCTGAACTCGGCTATACTTGGTGTTTATTCAAGGTTTTGAAAAAATTGCCGCGCCCGGCCATGTTGCTACGGCCAGGCCGGTCAGGAGTTTACATGTCTGCTATCAGTAAAGTCGTGCTTGCCTATTCTGGCGGGCTGGATACCTCGGTCATCCTGAAGTGGTTGCGTGAAACCTACAATTGCGAGGTCGTTACCTTCACTGCCGATATCGGCCAGGGTGAAGAGGTCGAACCGGCACGTGCCAAGGCCGAAGCGCTGGGCGTCAAGGAGATCTATATCGAGGATCTGCGCGAAGAGTTCGCGCGCGATTACGTGTTCCCGATGTTCCGCGCCAACGCGGTATATGAGGGTGAATACCTGCTGGGTACCTCGATTGCACGGCCGCTGATCGCCAAGCGCCTCGTCGAGATCGCCAGCGAGACCGGCGGTAACGCGATTTCGCACGGTGCCACCGGCAAAGGTAATGACCAGGTGCGGTTTGAACTGGGCGCCTATGCCCTGAGCCCCGATATCCGGGTGATTGCCCCGTGGCGTGAGTGGGACCTGAACTCGCGTGAGAAGCTCATGGCGTATGCCGAGCAGCACGGTATCCCTGTCGACTTCAAGAAAGGCAAGAAGTCACCGTATTCGATGGATGCCAACCTGCTACATATCTCGTATGAAGGCGGCGTGCTCGAAGATCCGTGGGCCGAACCGGAAGATGATATGTGGCGCTGGACGGTTTCGCCAGAAGCGGCACCGGATACGCCGACCTATCTCGAACTCGACTATGAAAAGGGCGACATTGTGGCCATCAATGGCGAACGCATGTCGGCCGCCACAGTGATGGAAACGCTCAACAAACTGGGTGGTGAGAATGGTATCGGCCGTGATGATCTTGTCGAGAACCGTTTCGTCGGCATGAAGTCGCGCGGCTGTTACGAGACACCGGCTGGCACGATCATGCTCAAGGCACACCGCGCCATCGAATCCATCACGCTGGACCGCGAGGTGGCACACCTGAAGGACGAACTGATGCCGCGCTATGCCAGTCTGATCTATAACGGTTTCTGGTGGAGTCCCGAGCGTGACATGATGCAGAAAATGATCGATGCCTCGCAGGAAGTGGTTAACGGCACGGTCCGGCTCAAACTGTACAAGGGCAATGTTGTCATCGTCGGGCGCAAGTCAGATACCAACAGCCTGTTTGATGAACATATTGCCACCTTTGAAGACGATGCAGGAACCTACAACCAGCAGGATGCGGAAGGCTTCATCAAGCTGAATGCGCTGCGAATGCGTATTGCGGCGCGCAAATACAGCAAGAGCTAAATATTGTCGTTGCATGAGGAAAAGATAATAGAACAGGCCGGTGATATGACATCGGCTGATCGATATCCAGAATCAGCCGATTTCAAAAACCGCTTTACACAACGACAGGCTGGCCTACTCTATGGCAAGGCCAGCATTGGCCTGTTTGGCAATGCCCTGTGCGCCTCGCTATTGACCTATTTCTACCTTGGTGTCACCAATACCATCATCCTGATTGGCTGGTACGGTACAGCCATGCTCGTCACGCTGTTGCGTTTCGCGCTGGTCATCGCCTACCGCTATACACGGCCAGATATACATAACCAGGGATGGATTCAACTCTTTGACGCCGGGACGCTAATCTCGGGTCTTGTGTGGGGCGCAGCCCCGTTTCTGTTGTTATATAACGCTGACTTTATTTACATCGTGTTGCTGGCGGTAGTAATAAGTGGCCTGTCAGCAGGCATCGTGACCGCTTATTCAGCCAGTCGCTACGGTGCGACATCGTTTCTGTTGGCGGCAAACATCCCGCTTCTGGTCGCACTGCACCGGCATGAATCCGAGTTTGCCATGCCCCTGGAGATCCTGGCGGCGTTTTTTATGCTGGCATTGCTGCTTATCACTAGCAGGCTGCACACGGTGTTGGCCAGGCATATCAAACTGGATCTGCAGAACCGCAGCCTGATTGAGTACCTGCGTATCCAGAAGAGTGAAGCAGATGCTCGCAATGAGCAACTGAAAACTGAAGTCGAAGCGCGCAAAAAGGCAGAGTTTCTCTCGCTCGAGAACGAGAAACGATTCCGCAGCCTGTCGGATGCCAGCTTTGAAGGTATTCTACTTCACGAACATGGCAAGGTGCTGGATGCCAATCATACGCTTGCGGAAATGACAGGTTATGCGCAGCAGGACATGATTGGCATGAGTGTAGAGCGGCTTGTCGCACCGGAAAGTCACGAGGTATTGCGTGAACGCCTGGCCAGTCCATCCGAAGGACCAATGGAAGTGACCGCTCTCACGCGTAACGGTGAGCGGTTTCAGGTACAGATCTGTGGACGGGATTACCCGTATCACGGCAGGCAGGTGCGCGTCGTAGCGGTAAGGGATTTGAGCAAGACCCGCAATGTGGAACGGTCACTTCGCATATCCGAGCAGCGACTGGCCCGCTATATGCAGCAGACGCTGTTTGCGGTGATTGAATGGGGTGCCGATTACCGCGTCATGGAGTGGAACCCTGCTGCGAAGCGTATTTTTGGCTATAGCTACAAGGAGGTCGTGGGGCGGAGCGTCCAGGAGTTGATCGTGCCCCGGAGTGAGCGTTTGCATGCCGACAGGCTATGGCAGCGCATGCTGGAGGAGCGTCAGCCAGTTACATTTACACATAGTAATGTCACAAAGAGTGGTGACACGATTATATGTGAATGGGACGTTACGCCTGTTATTGGTGATGATGGAGAAGTCGTTGTCGTTATCGCCTTTGCGCATGATATTACCGAACGAGTGCAGGCCCAGGAGGCGGTTTTGCATGACAAGGAGTTGGCAGAAGTCACCCTGGCGTCATTGGGTGACGGCGTA
>JASFJH010000094.1:0-7520 GCA_050122215.1 Granulosicoccaceae bacterium
GTACCGCAACTTCCAGGGTTACTCGACGCATGCCGAGTGTGACCTGGTAGCGTTCGGTGCAACCGGTATCGGCCAGGTCGGTAACTGTTACTGCCAGAACCAGCGCGAGATGGCGGCCTATAGCGATGCACTCGATGCGGGGCATCTGGCCGTCATGCGTGGTATGCGCATGAACGAGGATGATCGTATCCGCCGCGCCGTGATCCAGCAGTTGATTTGCCATTTCACACTCGCCTTCGCCGATATCGAACAGCGTTTCGGTATCGAGTTCGCGCGCTATTTTGCCGATGAACTGCCGTGCCTGCAGCCGATGCAGACAGATGGCCTGCTCGAAGTCGATGCACGGGGTATCGAGGTATTGCCTGCCGGTCGCCTGCTGATCCGCAATATCTGCATGGTGTTTGATGCCTACCTGGATCGTTCACAGCAAAAGTACTCAAAAGTGATTTAAATTTGGCATTGCCCCCCTGGATGATGGATAACCGGGGTATTGCACGACAAGGTTTTAAATCCCCTTACGGTGTAGCCGAAGCGCGCAGGAAAAAATCAGATCAAGCAAATCTCCGTGTTCGAGCCACATTTTGCAAACGCAGTGCAGCAAAATGAGCGAGTTAGATTTGCGCTGATTTTTCCGAGCACCGAGGGAATAATGAAAAACAAAAGATATTTTGTTTTTCATTACACGCCGCATGCTCGCCTTTTCTTTTCGTCTATTTTCTTTGGGCGAGCAAAGAAAATAGACCCGCTCCGGGGGAGCGGAAAACACATATAAGGGCGCGACGCCATCGGGATAACCCGCTACAATACCGGCCATGTCCGGAAACTCGATTGGAAAACTGTTCACGGTAAGCGGCTTTGGCGAAAGTCATGGCGCGGCGCTCGGCTGTATTGTCGACGGCTGCCCGCCCGGGCTGGAACTCAGTGAAGCCGATTTGCAACACGATCTGGACCGGCGCAAGCCGGGTACCTCGCGGCATACCACGCAACGGCGCGAGGCGGATGCCGTACAGATCCTGTCCGGTGTCTTCGAGGGCAAGACCACGGGCACCCCGATTGGCCTGATCATCCACAACACGGATCAGCGCTCCAGGGATTATTCGAACATCATGGACCGCTTCCGCCCGGGGCATGCCGACTACACCTACCAGCAGAAATACGGCGTGCGCGACTACCGTGGCGGTGGCCGCTCGTCGGCGCGGGAAACCGCGATGCGGGTCGCGGCCGGGGCGATTGCCAAGAAATACCTGCGCGAACGCTATGGTATGGAGATCCGTGGTTACCTGAGCCAGCTCGGGCCGATTCGTACCGAGTCGTTTGACTGGGATGAGGTACATCGTAACCCGTTTTTCTGCCCCGATGCCGGCAAGGTGGCCGAAATGGAGGCCTACATGGATGCGTTGCGCAAGGAAGGCAACTCCATCGGTGCACGCATTAACGTGGTCGCCTCGAATGTGCCACCGGGACTCGGTGAGCCCATTTTCGATCGGCTCGATGCCGAGATTGCGCATGCGCTCATGAGTATCAACGCAGTCAAGGGCGTGGAACTCGGCGCGGGTTTCGCCAGTGTCGAGCAAAAGGGCACCGAACACCGCGATGAGATCACACCGGACGGCTTTCTGAGCAATCATGCCGGCGGGGTGCTCGGCGGTATTTCCAGTGGCCAGGATATTGTCGCGAGTATTGCGCTCAAGCCGACCTCGAGCATTCGCCTGCCCGGGCAGAGCGTGAATACACACGGGGAACCGGTCGAGGTCGTGACCACGGGCCGTCATGATCCCTGTGTCGGTATCCGCGCCACACCCATCGCAGAGGCGATGCTCGCGATTGTCCTCATGGACCATGTGCTGCGGCACCGCGCCCAAAATATGGATGTGCAGTCCGGCACACCGGTGATCCCCGCCGGCAAGTCCTGATACGTGCTCGCATGAGTGAGTCGGCCGCGGCACCTTACTGGCGACTGTCCGGTTTTTATCTGTTTTATTTTGCGACCATCGGCGTGATCGTGCCGTACTGGCCGCTCTACCTGAAGTCACTTTCTTTTTCCCCGCGCGAGATCGGCGAACTCATGGCCGTGGTCATGGCCACCAAGATCATTGCCCCGAATATCTGGGGCTGGATCGCTGACCACACCGGCCAGCGTATGTGGATCGTGCGCGCGGGTTCACTGCTGGCGATCCTGTTCTTTACCGGTGTGTTTTTTGGCCAGAGTTATTTATGGATGGCGGCAGTGATGGCGGCCTTCAGCTTTTTCTGGAATGCGACACTGCCGCAGTTCGAGGCGACCACCTTCAGCCATCTTGGTGATCAGACGCACCGCTACAGCAGTATTCGTTTATGGGGGTCGATCGGTTTTGTGATCGCAGCCATCGGGCTGGGCTGGGAACTGGAAGTACAGGGTGCCGGGGATTTGCCTGTGGTCCTGCTCGGCCTGTTTCTCGGGATCTGGCTGATCAGTCTGATCGTCCCGGAGCGTGCTGCCGGTTATTTGAAGCTGGATGAACTCCACCTGTTCGACGTCCTCAAGCGCCCGGAAGTATTGGCGCTGATCGTGATCGTATTTCTTATGCAGCTAAGTCATGGGCCGTACTACACGTTCTATACCATTTATATGGAAGACCATGGCTATTCGCGCAGTTTTATCGGCTGGCTATGGGCGCTCGGCGTGATCGCCGAGATTGTCGTGTTTCTCTTCATGCACCGTTTGATACCGGCATTTGGCCTGCGCCGTTTGTTGCTATTCAGTCTCGCCATGGCGGCATTGCGCTGGTGCCTGTTGGCGTGGTTTGTTGATTCACTGCTCATCATGCTCCTGAACCAGATGCTGCATGCCGCGACATTCGGGGTTTATCACGCGGCCGCGATCCAGTACTTCCATGTGTACTTCAGGGGCAGACACCAGGGCCGGGGACAGGCACTGTACAGCAGTATGAGCTATGGAGCCGGGGGTGCGCTCGGCGCCTTGCTGAGTGGCTATGCCTGGTCAGGGCTTGGCAGCACGATGACCTATCTTGCGGCGGCACTGATCAGCGTGCTGTCAATCATGATCGGTTGGCGCTACCTGCGCACGCTTGATTAGCACGAGACGGAATGTCTTTTACATCTTTTCCGAAAATTGTTGCAGTGTACGGATGAAGGCGCCGGCGGCATTCGACAGGGTCCGCCCGGTATGGCGGACCATGCCTAGCTGGCGTTGCAGGCGCATGCCCTCGACCTCGAGTACGTGTACCTGTTCATCGACCATCGTGTGTGGCAGGATGCTCCAGCCCAGACCAATCGAGACCATCATCTTGATGGTCTCCAGGTAGTTGGTCGACATGCGTACCTGCAGGTTGATCCGGTGTGGACGCAGGGCATTTTCCAGTACGGTACGCGTATAGGTGCCCTCGGCGGGCAGGATTGCCGGCCACTCGGCCAGCTTGTCCGCCGGGCAGTGCTCGGCACCGCCCAGCGGGTGTTGCGGGCTGACCACGAAACGTAACTGATCTTGCCAGAGCGGTTCGAGTAGCAGACCGGGCGCGGGCTCGAGTGGCAGCGTCACCACGCCGAGCTCGAGATCGCCGTGTTCGACCGCCGCGCAGGCCTGCTCCGAATCCATGAAATGCAGGTCGAGTTCGACCTCCGGGTAGGCGGCATTGAACCGGCGCAGTGCCGCGGGCAGGCGGTGCAGGCCGATGTGGTGACTTGTACCGATGCTCAGTCGGCCACTGATCGCGCCGGACAGGTTATGGATTGCGCGCTGACTGTCCTGGACCTCGAGCAGGATGCGGCGGGCCCGCGGCAGTAATGCCTGCCCGGCCCCGGTCAGCCGGATTTGTCGGCCGATACGGTCAAACAGCCGCGTATCAAGGCTGTCTTCGAGGCCGGCAATGCGTTTGCTCACTGCCGGCTGGCTCAAATGCAGGGATTCGGCGGCACGCGAGAACGAACCAAGCTCGGCGACGCTGACAAAGGATTGCAGGGCAGCAATGTCCATATATCTATAACAAAAAGGAATAGTAAATATAATAATAATGCATTTGCGTTATGAATCAAGCCCCCCTAAACTTCTGCGCTATCAGTGACTTGCCTTACACCCGGAGACAAGCAAATGGCAGGCAAAACGCTTTACGACAAGTTATGGGACAGCCACGTGGTGCGCATCGATGAAGACGGCACGGCGCTACTGTATATCGATCGTCATCTCGTGCATGAAGTGACCTCGCCACAGGCCTTTGAAGGCTTGCGTCTGGCCGGGCGCAAACTGTGGCGTCAGGGCAGCGTGCTTGCCACGCCGGATCATAATGTACCGACCACGGCGCGTGCTGCCGGGATCAGCGATCCGGTGTCACGTTTACAGGTCGAAACCCTGGATCAGAACTGCGAGGACTTCGGTGTAACCGAGTTTGGCATGGATGATATTCGCCAGGGCATTGTGCATGTGATTGGACCGGAACAGGGCGCGACCCTGCCGGGCATGACCGTGGTCTGCGGGGATTCGCATACCTCGACACATGGCGCCTTCGGCGCGCTTGCCTTCGGTATCGGTACTTCCGAAGTCGAACACGTGCTCGCCACGCAGTGCCTGTTGCAGAAGAAATCAAAAAACATGCTGGTCAGCGTCGACGGTGAACTGCCGTCTGGCGTGACGGCAAAAGATATCGTGCTGGCGATCATCGGCGAGATCGGCACGGCCGGCGGTACCGGCTACGCGATCGAATTTGGCGGTGATGCCATACGTGCGCTGTCCATCGAAGGCCGTATGACGGTATGCAACATGGCGATTGAGGCCGGTGCACGTGCCGGCATGATAGCCGTGGATGACAAGACCATCGACTACGTGAAGGGCCGCCCGTATGCCCCGACGGCTGCTCAGTGGGAGCAGGCGGTTGCCAGCTGGCGTGAGTTGCATTCGGATGCCGATGCGCAGTTTGATCGCATCGTGCATATCGATGCGCCGTCGATTCGCCCGCAGGTGACCTGGGGCACCTCGCCCGAGATGGTCGCGCCGATTGATGCAACAGTGCCTGACCCGGCCAACGAGCCCGACGCAGTCAAGCGCGAAGGTATGCAACGCGCCCTCGACTACATGGGGCTCGAGCCCGATACGCCGATCAATGAAATCCGGATTGACAAGGTCTTCATAGGTTCATGTACCAACTCGCGTATTGAAGACCTGCGTGCCGCCGCGGAAGTCGTGCGCGGCCGCAAGGTCGCGGCCAATGTCAAACTGGCGATGATCGTGCCGGGTTCGGGGCTGGTCAAGCAACAGGCCGAAGCCGAAGGTCTGGACAGGATTTTTATCGACGCCGGGTTTGAGTGGCGTGAACCGGGTTGTTCCATGTGCCTGGCAATGAATGCCGATCGCCTCGAAGAAGGTGAGCGTTGTGCCTCGACCTCGAACCGTAATTTCGAGGGCCGTCAGGGCCGTGGTGGTCGCACCCACCTGGTCAGTCCGGCGATGGCTGCGGCTGCGGCGATTGCCGGCCACTTTGTTGATGTTCGTGACCTGTAAGGAATAGCAGCATGGAAAAGTTTACAAGCTTGAAGGCCATTGTCGCGCCCCTGGATCGTTCCAATGTCGACACCGATGCGATCATCCCGAAACAATTCCTGAAGTCGATCAAGCGTTCCGGTTTCGGCGTTAACCTGTTTGATGAATGGCGTTACCTGGATGTGGGTGAGCCGGGCATGGATAACAGCAAGCGCCCGCTTAACCCGGATTTCGTGTTGAACAAACCACGTTACCAGGGGGCGCAGATCCTGTTGGCACGCAAGAATTTCGGCTGTGGTTCCTCACGCGAACACGCACCCTGGGCGTTGGCCGATTACGGCTTCCGCGTCATTATTGCGCCAAGTTATGCCGATATCTTTTTCAATAACTGCTTCAAGAACGGCATCCTGCCTGTCATTCTCGACGAGCATGTGGTTGATCGGTTGTTCAGGGAAGTCGAGCCAACAGAAGGTTACCAGCTCGAGGTTGACCTCGAGGCGCAGACTATCACCACACCTTCGGGTGAAAGTATTGCGTTTGATGTCGATCCCTTCCGCAAGCACTGCCTGCTGAATGGCCTCGACGATATTGGCCTGACCTTGCAGCACGTTGACGAGATCTGCGCCTACGAGGAACGCCGCAAGGAACAGGCACCGTGGCTTTTTGTTAACAAGAGCAATTAACGCTGGGACCGCGAAGGCCAGAGATTGCAGAGAAAACAATAACTAATATTTTTGCGAGCCCGGCACCTCTGCGTACTTTGCGTTTGTTGCTATGAAAACAGGAATAGAACTATGACGATGAAAATTGCTGTATTGCCCGGTGATGGTATCGGGATCGAGATTGTCGCCGAGGCGGTCAAGGTCATGGAATGCCTGCGTGATGATTATGGCCTCGCCATTGAGATGGAGCAGGGCCTGGTCGGTGGGTCGGCCTACGATGAGACCGGCAGCCCCTTGCCGCAGGCCACGCTGGACCTGGCCAGGCAGGCCGATGCCGTGTTGCTCGGTGCGGTCGGCGGTTACAAGTGGGAGTCACTGGATATCGCGGTGCGCCCGGAGAAGGGCCTGCTCGGCCTGCGCGCCGAACTCGAACTGTTTGCCAACTTGCGCCCGGCGATCCTGTATCCACAACTTGCCGATGCCTCGACCCTGAAGCATGACATCGTCGCCGGCCTTGATATCATGATCGTGCGCGAATTGACCGGCGGTATTTATTTTGGCCAGCCGCGCGGCATTGAAACGATGGACAATGGCGAGCGCCGTGGTTACAACACGCTGGTGTATAGCGAATCGGAAGTTGAGCGTATCGGCCGGGTGGCGTTTGAAATCGCGAGGAAGCGAGATCGCCGTGTCTGCTCTGTGGACAAGGCCAACGTGCTTGAATGCACCGAGATGTGGCGTGAAGTCATGGAAACCGTGGCGAAGGATTACCCGGACGTGGAACTCAGCCATATGTACGTCGATAATGCCGCCATGCAACTGGTGCGCGCGCCGAAGCAGTTTGATGTCATGGTGACAACCAACATGTTCGGCGACATCCTGTCGGATTGTGCGGCCATGCTGACAGGTTCCATCGGTATGTTGCCGTCGGCATCACTGGATGCAAACAGCAAGGGTATGTATGAGCCGATTCATGGTTCGGCACCGGATATTGCCGGGCAGAACAAGGCCAACCCGCTGGCAACGATTCTGTCGGTGGCCATGATGCTGCGGTATACGTTCGCCGAAGGGGAACACACTGCGCGTATTGAACAGGCGGTTGGCAAAGTGCTGGATGATGGTTTGCGTACTGCGGATATCCATTCGGAAGGTATGCAACTGGTCAGCACCAGCGAGATGGGTGATGCAGTGATTGCGGCATTGCGTGCCTGATAAAAGATTAGCTTGAGAGAGGACGGGATGATGAAAAAGGTTGGTTTTGTTGGTTGGCGCGGTATGGTCGGCTCGGTACTCATGCAGCGCATGCGTGAGGAAAACGATTTCAATGCGATCGAGCCGGTGTTCTTCACGACTTCGCAGGCCGGTCAGGCCGCTCCGGACATTGGCAA
>JASFJH010000095.1:0-7486 GCA_050122215.1 Granulosicoccaceae bacterium
TCGGTTCAATCAATCATATACAGAAACGTATTACCCGGATTGTGGATAACGAGCGGATTCATCATATTTTGATTGTCGCAAGTGGTATCAACTTCATCGACCTGGCAGGCGCCGAAGCCCTGGTGGCAGAAAGCAATCGATTGAAAAAGCTAAATGGTGGCCTGTACTTTGTAGGCCTGAAATCATCGGTTTATGAATTTGCAGCGGCATCGTGCTTTATCAGGGAGATTGGCGGTGATCACTTTTTTGACTCTAAAAAAGAAGCGATTCATAGCATATATAAACGTCTGGACAAATCCATCTGTTCAACTTGTCAGGCACTTATTTTCAGGGAGTGTCAATAGGATCCGAAAAATCGCGCATAATATGGGCTTCCGGCTGGTGACATACTTTAAGCTTCGAGGGTATTTCGCCAGGAATTCGCATGGTTGACCAGCCCCCGCTAGCAACAAATAATTCCACTCAACGAGTTCGCTAAAAAAGGCGTTTTATGGATATCAAAATACTACTCACTGTCTTCACAGCCGTGTTTATTGCCGAACTGGGCGACAAGACACAGCTGGCAACGTTGCTTTTTGCGGCGGACAAGGATGTGAGCAAGTTGACCGTTTTTGTCGGTGCCTCGCTGGCGCTGGTTGTGGCGTCTGGTATCGGGGTGCTGGCAGGGGGTGTCATCTCGCAATATATCAGTGAAAAATACCTGCATTACGTGGCAGGCGCAGGTTTTATCGGTATCGGCATCTGGACGCTGCTAAAGGCGTGAGCCACCGGCGCTATCACGACGCCCTGGGCTGGACGACAGCCGGGCGTTATATTGCTCAGGCTTGGCTGGTGGAAAATAGTATCAGAGAGGATTATTCTCAAATGAATTATGATCCCTTCGTCTTTTTCGCGGTGGCAGGAGAATAATGATGAACGAGATGAGCAAGAAGGAACTCTACCAGAAGAAAATGCAGGCCAAACTGGACGAGTGGAAGGCAGATATCGATGCGCTCAAGGCCAGGGCATCACAGGCCAGCACTGACCTTCAGCTGGAAATGCACGAGCACATCACGGCGCTTGAGGACATGATGGACGCCGCCAGGGCGAAGTTGTCGGAACTAGCCGGGGCAAGCGAAGAGAAGTGGGAGTCGCTCAGGGAAGGCGTGGAAGCCAACTGGGATGCGTTGAAGACCAGGGTGCGTGGCACGGTCGATAAATTCAAGGGATAACAACCGGCGCAGATGCGGAGTCAGCTGACAGCCGTTACGCGGCTGCCGCTGTACCGGGCGTTAGTTTGCCGCTGGCCGATCAATAACCCTTCAGCGTATCCTGTAGCGGGTTTCCGGAATCATTCGGCGCCGGTTGCGGCTGCTTGACTGCCGGCGGTGTGGCCGGTGCCGGCTCCGCGGCCTGTTCCTCTAACGTGATATCGACCTTGGCCTTTTCCCGCAGGCCGGCGATATAGTCTTCTATCTGCCGGCGCTTCAGCACATCGGCGACGCGATCCCGCACCTGTTCATACGGAGGCGGAGGTGACTCGCGTGTATCCTCGACATAAATGACATGCCAGCCAAAGCGGGTTTTGACCGGGGCGGGTGTGGTCTGACCCTTTTGCAGATCTTCTACCGCCGCCTTGAATTCAGGCAACATGTCATGCGGGCTGAGCCAGCCCAGATCGCCGCCTTGTTCAGCCGACTGCCCGGTCGAATGTTTTTTGGCAAGCGCGGCGAAATCCTGGTCGCTCTCCGCGAGCTCGGTGATGAGTTTTTCCGCTGCCGCCTGGTCATTACTGAGAATATGGCGCAGCTTGTATTCACGCAGCGTCAGGCGCTCCATGCGTGATTCATAGTCGGCACGCATCTCCTCGTCAGTGAGCGGGTTGCTGCGGAGGTATTCACGAAACGCGGCGCTGGCCAGCACATTGCGGCGTTGCAGGGCCAGTTGCGTCGCAACGTCCGGTGTCTTGTCGATATTCTTGCGCAGGGCATCCTGGATAACGAGTTCGAAATTAATCAGCTCCTCGAGTACCTGGGCGCGATCGGCCTTGTCGCGTTGTGCGGGGAGCGAGGCATTGCGTTGTTGTACATAGGCATCGAGCAGTTGGTCGCCAATGGGCGTACCGTCGACGATGGCCACGACCTTGTCGCCGGGCAGGCTCGCGGCACTATTGCCAGTGACAGCACGGGTGTCGGCTCGTTTATCGCTGCTGTCATTGCAGGCGCTGATGGCGATGCTGCCGGACAGCAACACAAGCAGCAGGCCGCTGCGTTTGATGTAATGCATATGCTTTTTTCCCAACCGCAGTGTCACGGGGTCGTTGTCTTATAGTTCTTCCGGTGTGTAGGCGCTGATACTCAGGGCATGAATATCGGTCTCCATAAGTTCGCCCAGTGCCTCATAGACCATGCGATGGCGCTGGATTGGACTCGCGCCGGCAAACTTGTCAGAGACAATGCTGACATTGAAATGCCCCTTGCCGGATTTCGCGCCGGCGTGACCGGCGTGCTTGTCGCTGTCATCCTCGATATCGAGGGACTCCGGGGCGAAGGCCGCCTGCAGGCGGTTGCGTATTTCCTCAACGCGTGCGGTGTTATCAATCATGGCAATACTTTCCTGAAAGGTTTGACGGTAAGGTTGGCGTAAACGCCGGCCTCGTTATAAGGATCGGCATCCGCCCAGTCCCGGGCATCCTGCAGCGAGGCGAACTCGGCAACCACGAGGCTGCCGCTGAAGCCGGCCGGGCCGGGGTCTTCACTGTCGATCGCCGGGTGCGGGCCGGCCAGTAACAGGCGCCCGGCATCTTGCAGGGTCTGCAGGCGCGCAAGGTGCGCCGGGCGGACGGCGAGGCGTTTTTCCAGGCTGTTTTCGCTGTCTTCACTGATGATGGCGTAATACATGCTGAAACTTATCCTTCACTCTTGTTCTGGTTGTCGCGCATTTCCGTCTCGCCATGCCGGGCAATGTACACGCTCTGAACCAGGATGAAGACGATGGTCAGACCGAGCATGCCGAAGGTTTTGAAGTTCAACCAGGTTTCATCGTCAAAGTTATACAGGACGTACAGGTTGATAAAGCCCATCGTGGTAAAAAAGGCCACCCAGGCAAGGTTGAGTTTGCGCCAGACATGCTCGGGTGCATTGACGGCATGACCCATCATGCGTTTCACCAGGTTGTGTTTGCCGAAGAACTCGCTGCCCAGGAACACGGCTGCGAACACCCATTCCAGGATGGTTGTTTTCCACTTGATGTAGAACGCGTCATCGAGCGCGATGGTGATGCCGCCAAACACGGTGATCAGGGCCAGCGTGATCAGGTGCATTTTCTCGAAACGGCGGTTTTTGAGCCAGAAGATCGTTACCTGCAGGACCGTGGCGGCGATACCGGCTTCGGTCGCAATCACCATGTCCTTGCCGCCGAGGTGATAGGCGGCAAAGAAAATAATAATCGGGAAAAAATCGAACAGCATTTTCATTGCAAAGGGTCCTGTCTAGTGCAGTATTTGTGGTTTGTGCCACTGCCTGTAATAGTCTTCCATTACCTCGCGCACCTGCGGCGGGTAATTGATAATGTCCATCTGTTTCATGCCTTCGGCAAAAAACTCGGCGACATCGTCGGGGATATTATGCACGAGTGTGGCGAATGATGTGCGCATGAGTTCCGGGTTATGTGAACGTGTGGCGATAATGCCGTAGTTCAGGTTGAGCAGGCGCCAGGGGCGGCCCGGGTTGGTGTTGTCGAGGTCCTGCTTGATGTGTGGCGCAACGGCATTGATGATGTTGGCCGCATGCCGGCTCATGATCGCGAGCTGTTCCGGCTGGATCGCGTGATTGGCGACATAGGCGAGCGCATCGACAATCGGTTCCAGGACGCGGATTTCGCCATTGTGGGCGGCGACCCACAGGCCGAACAGGACCTGTGCTTCGAGCAGGCGCGAATACTGTTCATCCAGCCCGAATTCTTGCATCGCGGCCTGCAATTCACTGATCAACTGTGTGCCGTGTTCCCCCAGGTCACTGACTTCCTCGCAGCTCAGGTTGGCGGGGGCTGCGGAGATCGCTTGCAGGATGCGCGTGAAATGCGCAATCGCCTGTTTCAGTTGCGGCACATCGAGAGTGTCGGGCACGCTGACGTCGGGCTGTTCGACGTGGGCAAGCAGCGCGTCCCGGCACGATTCGATGATATTGAGCAAAATGTCGTGGTTAGTTTCGGGCATATGCCTTCATTCCGCGTATTTCCTGTTCGTTTTGCTGTGAGCACTATACAATGTGGTCCTGTTATGCGCATTGACTTACACAGCCATTCTACCGTGTCCGACGGCACGCTCACGCCCGTCGCGCTGGTTGAGCATGCCCGCGCACAAAACCTGGATGTGCTGGCACTGACCGACCATGACGCGGTGGATGGCATTCATGCCGCACAGCAGGCGGCGGCTGATACGCTGCACATCGTACCGGGCGTGGAAATATCCGTGAGCTGGCGTGGCCAGACCGTACACATCGTAGGGCTGCATGTCGACCCCGAACACCCCGGTTTATTGCAAGGGTTGGCCGGCTTGCGCGAATTTCGTGTCTGGCGGGCGCAGGAGATCGCGCGACGGCTGGCGAAAAAAGGCGTGCCGGGGGCACTGGAAGGTGCCCAGGCCTGGGCAACCGGCAGTCTGATCGGCCGCACCCACTTTGCCCGGTTCCTAGTTGAACACGGCTATTGTGAATCAGTGCGCGAGGTCTTCAAGCGCTACCTCGTGCGCGGCAAGCCCGGTTACGTGCCCGGCCAGTGGGCCAGCCTTGAAGACGCAGTCGGCTGGATCCGCGCCGCCGGCGGGGTGGCTGTGATCGCGCACCCGGCCCGTTACCGGCTCACCGCCACGCGTCTGCGCGCCCTGTTTGCCGACTTCCAGGCGTGTGGCGGCGAGGGCATCGAGGTCGTCTCCGGCAGCCACAGCCGTGACGAGGTACTGGCGATGGCCGAGCACAGCCGGCGGCAGGGGCTATTGGCCTCATGCGGCTCTGACTACCACGGCCCGGAAAACCCGTGGGTCGAACTGGGCCGACTGACGGCCTTGCCCGAAGACCTCGTGCCGGTATGGCACAGCCCGAACTGGCGTGCTCCGATCGAGGCAGCCGTATGAGCCAGTATTTCGTGATTCACCCGGACAACCCGCAGCGGCGCCTGATACGCCAGGCAGTGGAAGTCATTCGTGACGGTGGTCTGATTGCCTACCCGACCGATTCGAGCTACGCGCTCGGCTGTCAAATTGGCGACAAAACAGCGATGGAGCGACTGCGCGCGATCCGTCGCGTCAGCAAGCAGCATAATTTCACGCTGGTCTGCAGTGATCTGTCCGAGATCGCGACCTACGCGAGGGTCGATAACACCAGTTATCGCCTGCTCAAGCAGCTGACGCCCGGCCCCTATACCTTCATATTCAAGGCGACACGCGAGGTGCCGCGCCGCCTGCAGCATGAAAAGCGCAAGACCATCGGCATTCGCGTGCCCGATAACGCGATAGCCCTGATGCTGCTCGAGGAACTCGGCGAACCACTCATGAGTTCGACGCTTATCCTGCCGGATGCCGAACTGCCGATGACCGAGCCGGAGGAGATGCGCGAAATACTCGGGAGCCAGCTGGATCTGATCATTGATGGGGGCCACTGCGGTTTTGAACCGAGCACGGTGATTGATTTGAGCGGTGATCTGCCCAGGGTGGTACGCGAGGGCAGGGGTGAAGTACCTAATCTGGAATAACATTAACTATACTGTACAAGTAGTTGTTAATTAAAGAATAACTACAGGGAAAAGAATCGGTGTTTTCCGCGCGTGCGGCTCCCCGTCGGCGGTCAAACACGCTATAATTGCTGACTTCAGGATGTCATATTCGGCATAACAACCATGCAGGCCCGTACCGTGAGGTAGCGGCCGGATAATGTGAATCGCAACTCTCGCGCCCGGATCGGCGGCGGGGGTCTCGCTAAGGGAGGTCATTTGAGTTCCATGCCCGCGCAGCAGGGCCGTGTCTTGTCAGGCATGCGGCCTACTGGCCAGTTACACCTGGGCCATTACCACGGGGTGTTGAAAAACTGGGTGAGTCTGCAGCACGAATACGAGTGCTTTTTCTTTGTCGCAGACTGGCACGCCCTGACCACGCATTACGAAGACCCATCCGTCATTGCCGACAGTGTCTGGGACATGGTCATCGACTGGCTGGCCTGTGGTGTCAACCCGGGCAACGCCACGCTGTTCGTGCAGTCACGTGTGCCCGAACATGCCGAGTTGCACCTGCTGTTGTCGATGATGACACCCTTGAGCTGGCTCGAACGTGTGCCGAGTTACAAGGACCAGCAGGAAAAGCTCAAGGATCGTGACCTGAATACGTACGGCTTCCTCGGTTATCCCTTGCTGCAAAGCGCCGATATCCTTATCTATCGCGCTACCCAGGTGCCGGTCGGTGAAGACCAGGTCGCACATGTCGAACTGACCCGCGAGGTCGCCCGACGCTTTAACCACCTGTATGGGCGCGAGCCGGATTTCGAGGCCAACGCCGAGCAGGCGATGAAGAAAATGGGCAAGAAGAACGCGAAGCTGTACAGGGAGTTGCGTCGTCGTTACCAGGAGCAGGGTGATCACGAGGCGATTGAAACCGCGCATGCCTTGCTGGAAAGCCAGCAGAACATCACGCTGGCCGATCGTGAACGGCTGTTTGGCTACCTGGAAGGTGCCGGCAAGATTATTCTGCCCGAACCCCATGCATTGCTGACACCGACCTCGAAGATGCCGGGGCTCGATGGCCAGAAGATGTCGAAGTCGTACAACAATACGATCTCGCTGCGCGAGGAATCCTCGGTAGTGGAACAGAAGCTGCGTACTATGCCCACCGATCCCAACCGCGTGCGTCGTACCGACCCGGGTGACCCGGAGAAGTGCCCGGTATGGCCATTGCACGAGGTGTACTCGGATGACAAGACCCGAGAATGGGTGCAGGAAGGTTGTCGCACTGCCGGCATCGGCTGTCTTGATTGCAAGGGCCCGGTGATCGAGGCGGTGCTGGCCGAGCAGGCGCCGATACATGAACGCGCCCGGGAATTTACCGACAACCCCGAAGTGGTTCGCGGTATTATCAAGGAAGGTAACGAACGTGCCCGCGACCTGGCTCGTGAAACCCTCGACGAGGTCAGGCATGCGATGGGACTGGCCTACCGATAGGTGGAAAATACAATGAGCGACAACGAACAGGCCAACGAACCACAGTCCAGCACCAGCACGCCGCAACAGGGTGAAATGCCGTTTGCGATTGTGCAGGGCGAGCAGTTCACGCAGATGCCGCAGGACCTCTATATTCCACCGGATGCACTGGAAGTTTTCCTTGATGCCTTCGAAGGCCCGCTCGACCTGTTGTTGTACCTGATCCGCAAGCAGAACCTGGATATTCTTGATATTCCGATCGCCGATATCACGCACCAGTACGTGAAGTATGTCGAGCTCATGGAGGAGTTGCGGTTTGAACTGG
>JASFJH010000096.1:0-7480 GCA_050122215.1 Granulosicoccaceae bacterium
GGTCATTGCCGGAACAGGGCAATGCAGAGCAGTACTTACTGGAAGCGCATCGACAGATCAATGGCGCGCACATGTTTGGTCAGCACGCCCGTGGAAATATAATCGACGCCGGTTTCGGCCACGGCACGGATGTTGTCGAGCGTAATACCGCCAGAGGCCTCGAGTTTGGCGCGACCCTTGTTCAGGGTGACCGCCTGGCGCAGCGTCTCGATGTCAAAGTTGTCGAGCAACACGGTGTCGGCGCCGGCCTGCAGTGCCTCGTCCAGCTGATCGAGGTGTTCCACCTCGACCTCGACCGGCTTGTCTGCATACAACTCACGCGCGCGTTTGATCGCGGCCGTAATCGAGCCGGCGGCCTGGATATGGTTTTCTTTTATCAGATAGGCGTCGTACAAACCGAGGCGGTGATTCCTGCAGCCGCCGCATTTGACCGCGTATTTCTGGGCGTGGCGCAGGCCGGGGATGGTCTTGCGCGTATCGAGCACCTGCGCGCCCGTGCCGGCCACGGCATCGGCATACTGCGCAGCGATCGTGGCGGTGCCGGACAGGCTCTGCAAAAAGTTCAGCGCGGTGCGTTCCCCGGTAAGCAGGGTGCGGGCCGGGCCGGTCAGGGTACACAGGACCGTATTTGCCGTAACACGCTCACCGTCCGTGACGTGCCAGTTGATGGTGATGCCGTGGTCGAGCTGCTGGAACACCTCGTCAAACCAGAAGCGGCCACAGACCACGCAGTCCTCGCGCGTGATCACGGTGGCATTGGCCTGTGTATCTTCGCCGATTAGTTCGGCGGTGATATCACCACTGCCGACATCCTCGACGAGCGCCTTGGCCACATCCTGCGGCACGTGCGATTCGAGATCGTCCGGGCTCACTCGGAGAGTTCCAGCAGTTCGACTTCGAAGATCAATGTTGCGTTCGGTGGAATCACGCCACCGGCACCGGCTGCGCCGTAACCGAGTTCCGGCGGCACGATCAGTTTGCGTTTGCCTCCTTCCTTCATGCCGATCACGCCTTCGTCCCAACCCTTTATGACATAATTGCACTGGATCGGGAAGCTGAACGGGTCGTTGCGGTCGACACTGGAATCAAACCTGGTGCCGTCTTCCAGCCAGCCCGTGTAATGCACGACCGCAGTCTGGCCACGACCGGTGCAGAGTTTGCCTTCACCTTCCACAAGGTCTTCGTACTTCAGACCGGATTCAGTAGTGACTTCAGCCACGGTTTGCTCCTTTATATATGTTCGAGGTGTCAATTGTTGCCGAGTATACCAGCCTAGCGAACCGGTGTTTGCGGCCGCGAGAAGTAGTCGTCGCTGAGCTTCTTCACAAGTCCGGCAAGCAGTATGAGGCTGACCAGGTTCGGTACGGCCATGAGGATATTCGTGATGTCGGCGATATTCCAGACAAGCTTTAACGGTACCCAGGCACCGACCACGATCAGCACCGTGTAGATCATGCGATAGGGCATGATGGCGCGTTCGCCGAACAGGAACTCGGCACTGCGATCGCCGTAATACGACCAGGCAATAATCGTCGAGAAGGCGAAGAACATGAGGCCAAAACCGACCACCCAGGCACCGGCCTGGCCGATGGCCTGTTCAAAGGCATACGCGGACAGTGCCGCACCCTGGAGGTTTTCCGGACGGGCGTCGCCCCAGGCCCCTATGATGACGATGACGAGCGCGGTCATTGTACAGATGACAATCGTGTCAATGAATGGTCCCATCATCGCGACGAGGCCCTCGCGGACCGGTTCGTTGGTACGCGCCGCCGCATGTGCCATCGGTGCCGAACCCAGCCCGGCCTCATTGGAGAACACACCGCGCGCGACACCGTACTGGATCGCCGCGCCAATGCCGCCGCCGAGTGCTGCATCCGGGTTGATGGCCATATTGATAATCGTGTAGAACGCTGTTGGGATCTCGGACACATTCATGAGCAAAATCACGAACGCAACACTGCAATAGACGATCGCCATGAACGGCACAATACGTGCGGCGACCTTGGCAATGCGCTTGATACCACCGATGATCACAAGGCCGACGAAGATCGCCATGGTCACGCCAATCAACAGGCGCAGCAATTCATTGTCCTGCATGCCGGGGAAGATATAGCCAAGCCCGTCGGCCACCGAGTTGGCCTGTACCATGTTGCCGATACCGAACGAGGCGATCAGGGTAAAGATGGCAAACAACACGCCGAGCCATTTCAGGTTCAGTGCGCGCGCCAGCGTGTACATCGGACCGCCCGAAACCGTGCCGTCGTCATGTATGACGCGATATTTCACGGCGAGTGTACACGAGGTGTACTTGCTCGCCATGCCGACCAGTGCCGTGATCCACATCCAGAACACGGCGCCCGGACCGCCGAGCGTAATCGCCGTCGCGACCCCGGCGATGTTGCCCGTGCCGACCGTCGCCGACAGTGCGGTACTCAGCGCCTGAAAGTGGCTGACCTCACCCTCGTCAGTTTTCCGGTCGTACTTGCCGCGCACGAGTTCGACACCGTGCTTGAAGCCGCGGAACTGGATGAAGCGCAGGCGAAGGGTCAGATAAAGGCCGGTGCCGACCAGCAGGATGATGGCGGTTTCGCCCCACAAGACGCGAGCGATGTCCCCGGTTAAAGTTGTCAGGTCAGCGAGAAAGGTTTCCATAGTAAGTCCCTGGCATTGTTCTTGTTATGTTGCAGCATTGGCAGTTTAGCAGAACTTGTGGCGCCACGGCTGTCCGCACCTTTATAGATCTCAACGGGTGGTTGTGGACAGGATAAGCTGATCACCGCGCTGGGTAAAATTGAGCCGGCGCAAAAAACTCATTCCCAGAAGAATTTCATTATCAGTATTGTTCGGGTTGATGCTGGCCTGCACATCGCGCAGTTCGATATTACCGATACGGATACTGTTGACCCGGGTCAGGTAACCGGTAATCAGACCATTGGCGGTGCTGTACAACTGTTCGGGGCCGCGTTGCAGGCCAAGTTGATCAGCCAGTGGTGCCGGGATCGAGACATCGCTCGCACCCGTATCGAGCAGAAAGGTCACTTCCGTGCCATTGATGTGGCCGGTTGTCACGTAATGACCGAAGCGGTTGCGTTTCAAAACCACACTGTACTGACCATTATGATCACGTGCTGAAGTCGGCTCTGTGTTCGGGTTGCGCTGGGATTTCTCGATACCTGCAAACAGCCAGACCAGCAGGCCGAACACAAGCAGCCATGCCAGCAGTACGAAACGTTTGCCGATGCGACGGGTAAAATCCTGTTCTGCCTGACGTTCTCCCATTGCCATATAGTCTACATACACGCCTGGTTAACAGCTATGGTTCGATGGTGTAAGGTAGCAAAAATTTTTCGGGGTAGTCCTGCGTTGAGACGGTTGCTGGTCAATTTAATCAAATCCCTTGCTGAGAGTTTCCGGGATTTGTTACCGATCATCATCGTGGTTGCGTTTTTTCAGTATGTCGTACTGGGTCAGCCTATCCCCAATCCGGGCAAGATCCTGGGCGGTGCTGTACTGGTGTTGATCGGCCTGACGTTGTTTGTACGGGGCCTCGAGCTTGCATTGTTTCCGATTGGCGAGAACATGGCGTATGCCTTTGCCCGCAAGGGCAGCGTGCTGTGGTTGTTGCTGTTTGCCTTTCTGCTCGGCTTCGGTACGACCGTGGCGGAACCGGCATTGATTGCGGTTGCCGATGAGGCAGCCAAGGTGGCGGCGGGCGGCGGCATGATTGCCGACACCGAGGCCGCACGCAAAAACTATGCCTATGGACTGCGCATGACGGTGGCGATGTCCGTCGGCTTTGCCATCCTGCTCGGCGTGATTCGTATTATTAAAGGCTGGCCGGTGCAGTATCTGATCCTCGGTGGCTATATCGGTGTCGTGATCATGACCGCGTTTGCGCCGAAAGAGATCATCGGGATCGCCTATGACTCGGGCGGTGTGACTACCTCGACAGTTACCGTGCCACTCGTCACGGCGCTCGGTGTCGGCCTGGCCTCGAGTATCCGTGGCCGTAACCCGATGGTGGACGGCTTTGGTCTGATCGCATTTGCCTCTCTTACACCGATGATCTTTGTCATGGGTTACGGCATGGTGGTGTGAAGATGGATCTGCTTACTAACCTGTTTGATACAACCATCACCACGATCACTGATATCGCGCCGATCATCGGCATAATTTTCGGTTTCCAGTTACTTGTGTTACGCCGGCCGATCCCGCACCTTAAACAGGTGCTGGCCGGTCTTGTACTGGTGCTGTTTGGGCTGGCCTTTTTTATCGTGGGTCTGGAACAGGCGCTGTTCCCGCTGGGTCGCCTGATGGCGAAACAGTTGACCGATCCAGTGTTCATCGCTGGCAGCGAAGCGCTGGCCGAGGCCTTGCATTGGCATGATTACAAGTGGGTGTACCTGTTTGCCGCGGCGATCGGGTTTGCCACGACGATCGCCGAGCCTTCCCTGATTGCCGTTGCGATCAAGGCACAACAGGTATCGGCCGGCGCCATCAGTATCTGGGGCCTGCGTATAGCCGTGGCCATCGGTGTGGCAGTCGGTATTGCCCTGGGGGCCTATCGCATTGTCAGCGGTACACCGCTGCATTACTACATTATTGCCGGCTATATCGTGGTAATCGTCCAGACCGTTTACGCGCCAAGGATGATTATCGCCCTGGCGTATGATTCGGGTGGCGTAACGACTTCGACTGTCACCGTGCCACTCGTGGCCGCCCTCGGACTTGGCCTCGCCGAGACCGTTCCGGGACGCAGTGCCCTGCTCGATGGCTTTGGTTTAATCGCCTTTGCCAGCCTGTTCCCGATGATCTCGGTAATGGGCTACGCACAGTTAAGTGAGTGGCGGTACAAACGCGCGAAGAAAAAAGAATCTGTTAACAGTGATGATGAGACACCCTGACAGGAGGGTATGACTATGCATTTCAAATTGCTTATTGCCCTGGTGGAAGATGACAAGACCGATGCAGTACTGGATGCGGCCCGCAACGCGGGTGCGACCGGTGCTACGGTTATCAACCAGGCACGCGGCGAGGGGCTGAAAAAACCCAAGACGTTTTTTGGCCTGAGCCTGGAGACACAACGCGACATGTTGCTGTTCCTGGTCGAGGAGCATTTGAGCCGGCGCATACTTGAGCAGATTGCGGAAGTCGGCGAATTTGATGACAAGCCCGGCACCGGCATCGCGTTCCAGATTGATGTCGAGGACGCGGTAGGCGTCACCCAACAGATACGACAATTGACCGAGGCAGTGGAGGAAGAGCTATGAGTGAACATACGCCTGTGCGCGTGCGTGATGTCATGAAGAGCCAGTTCGATCTGGTTGACGGTATCATGACAGTCAGTGAAGCGCTGGAGAAAATGAAACACGTCGATACCAAGGCGTTGATCGTCGACAAGCGTCATGACAATGATGAATACGGTATCGTGTTACTGTCGGATATTGCCCGCAAGGTGCTGGCGGTGGATCGTTCGCCGGAGCGTGTCAATATCTATGAAATCATGTCGAAACCGGTGGTGAGTGTCGATTCGGACATGGATATACGCTATTGCGCGCGTTTGTTTGACAAGTTCGGCCTGTCCCGGGCGCCGGTGGTGGATGGTGACAAGGTGCTGGGTATTGTCAGCTACACGGATATGGTCCTGAAGGGGATGGCCAACAGGCGCTGAGCCAGCCGGTTCAGGCCGGCAAGGCGATCCGTAGTCCGGCGAAGATGTGCCGTTTGTCCGGGTTGTAGAAGTTGCGGAACGACGCACGTTTGATGACATCGCAGGTATACCGGCTGCCACCACGCAGCGTGTAGTGTTTGCCATCAAACCACGGTTTTGAATAATTATCATAGGGGAAGGCGCTGAAGCCCTGGTAGGGGTGGAAGGTGTTTTCACACCATTCCCATACCTCACCGGTATCATCCAGCAAACCGAGATTGCAGGCGGCCTCCCATTCATATTCATGCGGCAACCGCGCCCCGGGCAGCAGGGTCGCGGCCAGCCAACTGACAAAGGCCTGTGCCTCGTGGTAGTTGATGCCGTAAACGGGGTCATTTGCCCCAAGTCTTTGCGGGCCTTCATGTGTGACGGCGAACCAGCCGGTGTTGTCATCCCGGCGCCAGTGTTCAGGTGCCTCTGCCTGGCATTCTGAGCGCCATTGCCAGCCGTCTTTGGACCACCACCGCGGGCTGTGATAGCCATCATCCTCGATAAAGGCGAGCCACTGGGCATTGCTGACAGGCAGCGCAGCCAATGCGATCGTTTGCAGTGCTACCGTGTGCGCGGGCACTTCATTATCAAAGGCATAACTGTTGTTCGTGCTACCCACTTGATAGTTGCCGGCACTGAGTACGACCGGTTTGGCATATTCCCGGCTTGCCCGCAACGGCGTATCGATGGCCTGAAGCGTGCGGGCAGATTGCAAGGCACGCTGTTGCAAGACCATCTGGATGGTCTCGAGGTGCTGGGCATGGTGTTGCAGGATGAAGCGTACCAGGTATTCATCGGCGCAGAGCGGGTTATCGCGCATGCGCTGTGAAGGTTCACGCAGCAACTCGCGATTTTCTGCGTTGAGGGTTTTACACCATTCGAGGTGTTCCGCCTGCGGTGGCAATGCCGGGCCGCGCTCTGGCTTGGGAATGTTTTCCGGGAAGTACAGGTAATGCAGTGGCCTCGTGATGCGGTTATCACCCAGCACAATTTCACGTAACCAGTAGCTTTCGATGAAGGCACAATGACCGATGTGCCAGCCCAACGGGCTCAGATCGGTGTGGTATTGCTTGCGGTAGTCATTGTCGTCGAGGCGCAAACCGGTTGCGTGAATGGCGTCCTGAACAGCATTGAGTTGGTTAAGCGTCTGCGTGCTGATCATGTGCCGTGTTCTAGAGTGCCACGAGTTCCGGTGGTTCATCATTTGACAATACGAGGATGTGGTGTTCGGGTACGGGTTGCCACAGGCCGGTTTCCGTCATGGCTTCCGAGGCAATCAGTTGTGCATCCGGGAAGCTTTCATCATCAGTGGTGTAATACAGAGAAGGACAATCATGGTTAATGGCATGGCGGGTGGCGTAGACCAGTTCACCGTCGGTGATGATCAGGTTTAACAGTGCATCCTGATCGCCCGTCCAGCTTTCAATCATGTTAAACAACTCGGCAATTGCCTGCTCCATGGACAGATCATCATCGTCGGTAAGTATGTAGCGCAGTATCGCAAAAAGATATTCAGAATCAGTATTGCCGCGCATCTCGGTGATGATCTCCGGGTCGATAAAATCAAGACACTCTGCAAGGCAGTTTTGCCGGAAGTGTTGTACATAACCGTTATGCATGAAGATCAGGTCATCATCATGAAAGGGTTGCGTGCTTTCGTGATTGACCGGGTTGCCCGGTGTCGCACTGCGCACATTGGCCAGCCACAGGTCAGTCTCGAGGCTGCGGCCGAGATGGGGCAGGTTGGGAGCGGACCAGATGGGTGCCGGGCTGGTGTAG
>JASFJH010000097.1:0-7425 GCA_050122215.1 Granulosicoccaceae bacterium
CGTTGGCCGAGCTGGACACCCTTTACCTATCCGTTCAACCTGACCGGGCAGCCGGCCCTGTCCGTACCGTGCGGTTTTGCCAGTAACGGCCTGCCCATTGGTCTGCAGATCATCGGCAAGCGTTTTGCCGACAAGCTGGTATTGCAGGCGGGCCAGGCCTACCAGAAAGCGGCCCCGTTGACTGAGCGGCGGCCGGAATTATTCTCAGCCGGGGGATCTGTCGCATGACTGCTTTGCTGGACCACGACTTCTACGAATCCGAAAACCCGATCTGGAATCCTGCGCTGTTGGCCATCCCGGTGCCGGGTATTCGCCGCATGGTGAACATGGCGGCGGAAATGGACGATGTGATCCACCTGTCCATCGGGCAGCCGGATATGCCGGCGCCGGATAACATCGTCAATGCTACGGTGGACGCACTCCAGGCAGGCCAGACCGGCTACACTATGGACGCCGGTTTGCCCGAATTGCTGGAAGCGTTGGCGGATTATTACGGTGAACGCTATCAACGTACGCTCACTCCGGAAAATGTCATGGTGACAACAGGCGCGACTGAAGCGATCTATCTGGCATTGACGGCAACCTCCGCACCCGGGCGTGAATTTATCGTGCCCGATCCTTCATTTATGCTGTATGCGCCCTTGATCCGCATGAATGGCGGTGTGGTGAAATCGATCCCGACGCGTGCCGAGAACAATCACCAGCTGGACCCGCAGGAGGTGATTGACGCGATCAGCATGAATACCTGCGCGATTGTCCTTAACTCACCGAGCAATCCCACCGGGACACTCTATCCACGCGAAACCATCGAGGCGATCGTCGAGGAGGCGGCCTATCGCGGTGTGTATGTCATCAGTGACGAGGTCTATGACCATCTCATTTACGATGGTAAACCCTATCCGAGCGTGTTGAACTGCTGCAATGATCTGGACAATGTCATGGTGATCAGCAGTTTCTCTAAAACGTTCAGCATGGCGGGTATGCGTATCGGCTGGCTGATCGCCAGTCAGGGTGCGATCAAGAAACTACGGCGCTACCACATGTTTACCACAACGGTAGCGAATACACCCTGTCAGTGGGGAGGGGTGGAAGCATTGCGCGGCGATCATCAGTTTATCGATAACATGATCCAGGAATACACCCGAAGGCGGGATAGACTGGTCACGCTGATCGATGAAACGCCACAGCTTACCGGCTACAAACCGGAAGGGGCTTTTTATGTATTCCCGTCCCTGCCGGAGGGGGTCAGCGGTAACAATGTCGCATTGCGCCTGTTGCGGGAAACCGGTGTCTGTATGATTCCCGGTGATACGTTTGGTGAATCCTCGTCCAATGCATTACGCATCAGTTATTCGACCTCAATGGATAAAATCGAAGAAGCGTTCAAACGCATTATCCCCTGGTTCCAGAAACAGGATTTCTCATAACCATGACGAGTGCCGCTCGTGTATATCAGCGAACCAACGCGGGTTCTCATCCGCACCCGTCTCCCAAAAAACAAAACGGGGCACACCTCTCGGTGCACCCCGTTCTTTTTGTTTGGTGGAGGTGCCGGAGCGTAGCGTAGGTTGCCCCGACTCGGGGCGAGTGGGGTACACAAAAGGAACGTTGGAAACGTTCTTTGTGACAACCTGATGAAACTCCGAAGGAGGTTCTAGGTGCATGGCGGGAATCTGACTCACAGAACGCTTTCAGCGTTCATCATGAGTACCCTACCCATCGTCCCGATGGGTCAGGGCAACCCGCTACACGCGGCTTTGCCGGAGCGTAGCGTAGGTATACCCAATGAACCTCGAAGAGGTTCTGGGTGCATACCATCACCCAACCAAACAAAAAGCCACCCGAATGGGTGGCTTTTGTGTTTGGTGGAGGCGGCGGGAATCGAACCCGCGTCCGCAAATCCTCTGCCTTCGGCTCTACATGCTTATCCTGCCAATTAGTTTAACGACCAGCTACCCGGCAGGCAGGGAAAACTGATCGCGATTCCGGTAAGGTTTTAACGCATCCACCCCGGAAGAGCTTCAGCGCGATCTTGTGTGAGTCGACCCCGGTGATCTGAGCGCACAAGCACGCGTCAGGCCGAGGGCTTTACGCTGGTTTTTAAGCAGCTAAAGCGTAGTTGTCGTCGTTGGCAACTATAATTTTGCAGAAGGATTTACGAGGTCACTGCACCTCGGCATGCACCTTGGGTTTTGCAATCCACGTCGAAGCCATGTCGCCCCCAATGTGTACTACCTTAGATGGGGATCATAACAGAAAGTTCAATAGCCGTGGCTGCGCTAACCGGCCCGGCGGGCGGCCTTAGTGCTTGAGCAGACGCTGTTTTTCCCGGCCCCAGTCCCGTTCTTTCTTCGCGGCACGCTTGTCATGCTCTTTTTTGCCCTTGGCCAGGGCAATTTCCAGCTTGGCCCGGCCATGTTTCCAGTACATCGCGGTCGGGATCAGGGCAAACCCCTTGCGTTCGACCGCACCGATGAGCTTGCCCAACTCGTCACGATGCAGCAGCAGTTTGCGGCTGCGCTGCGGATCCGGGCTGATATGGGTCGAGGCGGTGGGCAGCGGTGTGATCACGGCGCCGAACAGGAAAGCCTCGCCGTTTTTCAGCAGGATATAGCTGTCAGTCAGCTGTACGCGGCCCTCGCGCAGGCTTTTCACTTCCCAGCCCTCCAGCGCCAGGCCGGCCTCGTAACGCTCCCCGAGGGTGTAGTCATGGCGGGCCTTTTTGTTCAGCGCGATGGTATTGTCCGGTGATTTTTTCGATTTCTGTTTGGCCATGCGCGGATTATAAACGAAAGCCCTGTATGGTTGTGATTATTGGCCAGATTCCCGACAATGAGAGCTGCACATGAGGTCGAGGAGATAACAATAATGGCGGAACAACGCACCTCCATTCACGGTCAATGGTCGACCCGCTGGGCATTTATCCTGGCGGCGACGGGCTCGGCGGTGGGCCTGGGCAATATCTGGAAGTTTCCTTATATAACGGGCGAGAACGGTGGCGGGGCGTTTGTGCTGATTTACCTGTTGTGTATTGCCATTATCGGCATTCCGGTGATGATGGCTGAAGTGCTCATCGGACGCCGTGGCCGGCAAAGTCCCATCAATACCATGCAAACCCTTGCCCGGGAGATGGGCAGACATCCGGGCTGGCAATACCTCGGCTGGGGCGGGGTGCTGGCGGGTTTCCTGATCCTGTCCTATTACAGCGTGATTGCCGGTTGGGCGCTGGCCTACGTATTCCGCACGGCCGGTGGCGTGTTCACCAATGCCACGGCAGACGGGGTGGGCAGCCTGTTTGGCCAGCTCATCGGCGATGCGGAAAAGCTGCTGGCCTGGCATACCGTGTTTATGGTCATGACCACGGTGATAGTCTCGCGCGGCGTGCAGAGCGGCCTGGAAAAGGCTGTCCGGTTTTTGATGCCGACCCTGTTTATCCTGTTGCTGGTGCTGGTCGGGTACGCGATGAGCAATGGTGATTTCGCGCGTGGTCTCGAATTCCTGTTCAACCCGGATTTCAGCAAAATCAGGCCGGATGCCGTGCTCGTGGCCCTGGGGCATGCCTTCTTCACCCTGAGCCTCGGTATGGGGGCAATCATGGTGTATGGCTCGTATTTGCCACAAGAGACCTCGATTGCGAAGGCCTCGATTACGATCGCGCTCATGGATACGGTGGTGGCCCTGCTGGCCGGCATGGCGATCTTCCCGATCGTATTTGCCAATGGTCTCGAGCCGGGCAGTGGACCGGGGCTGATTTTCCAGACCTTGCCGATTGCCTTTGGCCACATGCCCGGCGGTGCCTTTTTCGGTACCTTGTTTTTTATGCTGCTCGTGTTTGCCGCCTGGACCTCGGGGATTTCCCTGATCGAGCCTGCCGTGGCCTGGCTGGTCGAGAATCGTGGCCATAGCCGCGTCTATGCCGCGGTTGTCGTCGGTATCACGACCTGGCTGCTCGGTATCCTGACGGTGCTCTCGTTTAATATTATGTCGGATTTCAAACCGATCAATATCGCCCCATTCACCGGCAAGACGATTTTCGATATTCTTGATTATCTGACGGCGAACGTTATGTTGCCGCTGGGTGGCCTGTTCATCGCCTTGTTTGCCGGCTGGACCATGCATCGCAAGATGACCGAGGATGAACTGGTTTTGTCCGCAAACAGTTACCAGGTATGGCATTTCGTGATCCGCTATATTTCACCATTGGCAATATTGATTGTATTCCTGAAGGCTGTTGAGCTGATTTAATGAAAAAGCAGTAATCATGACGATAGTAAATAAAAGTGCATTGGTGCCTTATTCGGCTGGCGAGATGTTTGCGCTGGTCAATGATATCGAGTCGTACCCGGATTTTTTGCCCTGGTGCAAAACCAGCACCGTACTCGAGCGTAGCGATGATGAAGTCAAGGCGAGCCTCGAGTTGGCCCGTGGTGGTATTCAGAAAAGCTTTACTACGCTGAATCGCATGCAGCGTGACAAGATGATTGAAATGCGCCTGATCAATGGTCCGTTCAAACACCTTGAGGGTTTCTGGCGTTTCCAGGCCCTGAACGAGGAAAACAGCAAGGTTATGCTGGATATGGAGTTCGAGTTCGCCAGCAGACTGCTCAGCATGACGGTGGGCCCGGTATTCAGTCAGATCACCAACACCCTGGTCGATGCATTCACCCAGCGAGCCGTGCAGGTTTATGGAAGACGTTAAACGTATACATGTTGAAGTCGCCTACGCGACCACCGAGAAGCAGAAGATCATCGGCCTGGATGTGCCGGAAGGGACGACCCTGATCGAGGCGATTAATACCTCCGGTATTCTCGATGAATTCCCGGAAATTGATGCCGGCAAGGCAAAGATGGGGATCTTCAGCAAGCCGAAAAAACCGGACACCGCGTTGCGGGAAGGTGACCGCGTTGAGATCTACCGCCCCCTCATCGCTGATCCGAAAGAGGTGCGCAAACAGCGCGCGGCGCAGGGCAAGCGTATGAAAAAAGGTGGGGGTGACGCGGAAGCCGAACAGAAGCCGTCAGCGGAAAACGATGCCGGCCAGGGATAGCCAGGAAAAGGGCGCTATTACTCTTCGTCGCTGAATTTGTCGAAGGTCACAGTGTCGACGACACGACGGACAAGGCCTTTGTCTTCTTTATCCTTGAGCGGTACTTCTATAATCTCGGATTTTTTCGCCACGCTCTCATCGGTGGGCTGCGGACGCAGATCGCCCTCAATCCGGACCAGCTTGTTGTTGTCAAAGTACAATGATACCCGCTTGTTTTCGCTCGGGGCACTGCCGCTGCGATGCTGGCGGTAGATATATTCCCAGCGGTGCTGGTTAAACGTATCCACAATCATCGGCGAGCCCAGGATGAACCGTACCTGACGTTTTTCCATGCCGGGACGCAACTGGTCGATCTCGGCCTGTTCGATAATATTGCCCTGCTGGATATTGATTTTGTGCACGACACCATCAAACGGCACCCAGGAGCAGCCTGCGATCAGGCCGGTAAATAGAACAAGAATGAGAATCTTTTGCATTTGCGTACACATGATTGTATTGTCGCATCGAACGTACCGAAATGGAATCCACTTGGCCGTATTGATGGGGGAAAAGGTGGAGAACGCCGATCTCAAAAAAGCCGGACTGAAGATCACGCTGCCACGCGTGAAGATCCTCTCGATTCTTGAAAGTGCCGACAGCCGTCACCTGAGTGCGGAAGACGTGTACAAACTCCTGCTGGAAAGTGGCGAGGAAATCGGCCTGGCCACCGTGTACCGCGTCCTGACCCAGTTTGAATCGGCGGGTCTGGTCACGCGACATCATTTCGAGGGCGGGCACTCGGTGTTCGAACTCAGTGCCGGTGAGCACCATGACCATATCGTCTGCGTGAAATGCGGAAAGGTTGAAGAGTTTTACGACGAATTGATCGAGCAGCGCCAGCACGCGATTGCCGAGAAGGCCGGCTTCGATATGACCGACCACTGCCTGTATATTTACGGGATCTGCAAGGACTGCCGCCAGACATAGTGGACTGATAAGGCATGATTGATGAATTCGGCATCACTCATCGGTTCGTTACCGGCAGTCGGCAATACTATATCAAGCGCTCTTTTTGGCCATACCGAGCATCTCGCGCGCATGGGCGAGGGTCTGTTCGGTAATCTTCACGCCGCCCAGCATGCGGGCAATTTCCTCTGTACGCGCCTGCTCGTCCAACAGCCGCAAACTAGTACGGGTTTGCCCGCTCTCAACCTGCTTGCTCACACTCAGGTGGTGATTGGCCTGCGCGGCGACCTGCGGCAGGTGCGTGACACACAGAACCTGGCGATTTTCCGCCAGCGTATGCAATTCCCGGCCAACAATCTCGGCGACGCCACCGCCGATACCGACATCGACTTCATCGAACACGAGCACCGGGATGCCGGTGGTGTGCGCGGCAGCGACCTGGATGGCGAGGCTGATGCGCGACAGCTCGCCGCCCGAGGCAACTTTGGTTAACGGCTTGAGGGGTTGACCCGGATTGGCGCTGACCAGAAATTCGATGCGTTCCATGCCGTGTTCATGCCAGGCACCGGCCTCCCGTGCGTGTAACGCAATATCGAACTCGCCGCCCGGCATGCCAAGTTCCTGCATATGCTTGCTGATGGTGCTCGCCAGTCTGGCTGCCGCCTTCTTGCGCGAGGTGGTCAGTTTGCGGGCAGCTTTTTCATAATCCGCGGCGAGTGTGTCAATGCGCGCCTGCAATGCGTCAAGATGGCTGTCGGCATGATCCAGGGCATCGAGTTCCTGTTGCAGTTGTTCGAGCAGGCCGGGCAGTTCGTTCGGTTTGCAATGATGTTTGCGCGCCGTATCGAGCAGCGCGCCGAGTCTGGACTCAACGGTTTCCAGTCGTCCCGGTTCGGCATCGAGACCGTCCTGGTAATGGCGCAGGCTTTTTACGACATCATCGATATTCGTCAGTGCCTCATCAAGACTGTCGGCCTGTTCGGCGAGTGATTCGTCAACTGCGGCGAGCTCGCGTAACGACTGGCTGGTCCGCGCCAGCATGCTGTTGACGTTATTGAGTTCATCGCCGTCGAGGGTGGTGATGACACCCTGGGTGGTCTCCTGCAGGCGGCTCAGGTTGGCGAGCCGGCCATGCTCCTGATCGAGTTCGTGGTATTCATCCTCCTGAGGGGCGAGGGCCTCGAGCTCATTGACCTGGTAACGCAGAAAGTCGAGCCGTGCCGCGCGGTCACTGGCGGCGGTCTGCAGGCGCTCATATTCGAGCCTGGTGTCATGCCAGGCGCGCCAGGCCTGTGTGACCGCTTTGCAGAGCTTGTCGTGCGCCGCGTAACCGTCGAGCAGCGCGCCCTGCATGCCCGGGCGCATGAGTGACTGGTGCTCGTGCTGGCCGTGGATATCGACGAGCGTTTCGCCAAATTCACGCAGGGCCTGC
>JASFJH010000098.1:0-7299 GCA_050122215.1 Granulosicoccaceae bacterium
CGGCAACGAGGTCAACGGCATCCAGGTGCCATACTGGGATCGCCTGCTGGCACTGGCGGCACGCTGCCACGAACTGGCCGGTCTGGGCTATGTCGGTGTGGATATCGTGCTCGACAGGGACAAGGGACCGCTGGTGCTGGAGCTCAATGCTCGGCCCGGTCTCAATATCCAGATCGCCAATCGCGCCGGGCTTGAGCACAGGCTGCAACAAGTGGAAGAGTCACATCGTGAGCTGGCCTCTGTCGAGCAGAGAGTCGCGTTTGCAAAGCAACACTTTGGTGTTACATGATAGTAGATAAACGTATGCGACTTAAAGTCAGGGTATGGATGGTACCTGGGCAGATCTGATTGCTTTTCTTGCCGTGGACCCGCAACGGCTTCTGCAGGCGGACATGCTCTTCCGTATTGGCCTGCAGATACTGTTGCTGTGTGCCTCGGCGTTTTTCTCTGGCTCGGAGACGGCGCTGTTCTCACTGTCACGTCTTGACCTGCAGCAGATGCGCCGGGAGCGTAACCCGCGATTCGATATTCTGCAGTCACTACTGGAACGGCCGCGCCAACTCATTATTTCCATCCTTTGTGGCAACGAAATCATCAATGTGGCGGCGGCTGCCAACATGACAGGGATCCTCGTGGCGCTGTATGGTGCGGAAACCGGTGGGGTGCTGAATATTCTGGTCATGGTGCCGCTGCTTTTGCTGTTTGGCGAGGTAACACCGAAGACAATTGCCGTTTCCGACCCGGTGAAGGTCAGCACCCGGATTATTGCCGTCCCGCTGAGCATCTGGAGTAGATTCATCACTCCTTTCCGCTGGATCATTCGCCTGGTGGCCGATCGGTTTACCACCTTGATTGTAGGTGAGGAAACAGCGGCGGAAAACATCCTCCAGGTGGACGAGTTTCGTAGTCTAGTGGATGAGGTCGTCAAGGGTGGTGAACTTACGGCGAGGGAACGGTCATTGATCTATAACCTTCTTGAGGGAGGCACTACCGAGGTTATCGAAATCATGATCCCCCGCACGCAAACAGCCTTCATTGATGCAGAAATGCCGGTTCCTGAAATCGTCAAGAAGGTTCGTTCTTTGCGCTACACGCGGTTGCCGGTTTACCGTGTCAGCCGCGACAACCTGGTGGGATTTATTCATGCCGAGGATATACTGCAGCGTGTGCTGGATGATACGGATTTTACCACGCTGAAAATCGAAGATATCCTGCGGCCGCCTGTCATCGTACCGCCTACCAGGAAGGTCGATGAGATGTTGGATTTCTTCCTCGATCACAAGTCACAGGCGGCGGCTGTCCTGAATGAATTCGGTGGTATAGATGGTCTGGTTACATTGAAGAGTGTGCTCAGCTTCATATTCGGCAAGATAACGCCGGAGACTGAACGGCAGACAGCCTATAATGAATTGGCGGAGAACGTTTACGAAGTGGGCGGCGATATGAAGCTGACCGATTTCAATGACCTGACAAATTTCGATATCAGCGATCCGCGTATGACCACTATAGGAGGCGTTGTATTGAGGGCGCTCGATCGCCTGCCGCAGGTCGGTGATGAAGTCACTATCGAGGGGGTGGTGCTGACGGTGCTTGAAATGCAAGGCCACCGTATCGCACGACTGCATGCCAGCAAGGGCGGGCGGCCGGAGGAGTCAACCGCTTCCCGAGAGACGACAGAGTCATGAACATGCGGGGATGGAGAACAAATCACTACCGCGAGAAAAACCAGTGGATATCATACTGATCATTCTGGCAATGGTGGCGCTGCTCCTGCTGCAGGGGTTCTTTTCCGGGTCGGAGATAGCGCTGGTGCATGCTGATCGCCTGAAATTGCACCATCTTGCCAACCAGGGACACCGTGGTGCTGCCCGCGTGTTGAAACTGTTTCACAAACCCGAGGTGCTGCTGGGCACAACACTGGTGGGCACGAATGTATCGCTGGTCGCGCTCACCACCCTGGGCACAATATTGATGATCCGGTTCTTCGGTGAATACGGTGATTTTTACGCCTTCCTGGTATATACACCGCTATTCCTTGTATTCGGTGAAGTGGTACCCAAAAGCGTATACCAGCAAAAGGCCGACCAGATAAGCCCCATCGTCGTATACCCCCTGCAAGTCTTCTCGTGGCTATTCTACCCCGTCGTATTCGTATTCTCGTGGGTGGCACGTATGGCAGCTCGTCTCGCCGGGGTTGAAATGGCACCCCGCGAGCTGTTCGTCAATCGTCAACAGATTCGAAGTGTAATCGAAATGGCCGAGAGTGGTGCCAATATCGATGTGTTTGACCGCGATCGTATTATCCGCGTCACACGTTATGCCGATATGACGGTGGGCCAGGCAATGATTCCGATTGCCGAGATGAGCACGCTTGGTCACCAGCAAACCACACAGGATGCAGTACACCTGGCACGGCAGCGGGCCCATTTCCGTTTGCCCGTCTATGAGGATGAACATAACCAGATTACCGGGGTCGTGAGTTTTACGATGTGGGATCTGATGGACCCGCAATTGACAGAAAGGCCGCTGACCGAACTCATCGAACCGGCCTACTATGTGACGGCGCATCAACTGCTGGATGACCTGTTACCAGTGTTGCAGCAACGCAAGGATCACATGGCTATTGTGGTTGATGAATTCGGCTCTGCCATCGGTATGATAACCATTGAGGATATTCTGGAAGAGGTCGTCGGCGAGGTTATGAATGTCGGCTATACCTTTGAAGGTTACCTGCCGCGGCACAAATACAGCATCGAGGAGGTGGAGCAGGATGTCTATCTGATGAACGGTCGTGTGCCCATCACGGAAGCGAGCGTCGCGCTTGATGTCTCGCTGCCTTCGAAGGGTGCACATACCGTTGGTGGGATGGTTATTTCACACCTGCGTCATATCCCGGTGCAGGGTGAATCTGTGATCCAGGCGGGTTATCGTTTTACCGTCGAGGAGGTCAGTGACCGTGGTATTCAGACATTGCGCGTGGAACGTGCGGGCTAAGGCGATAGTCTCGACCACCAGGGGTTAGCCTTCGCGAGCCCGTTCGTGTTTTCTCTGGAAATGCCCGGCAGTAATCCAGCCAATGACAACCCCAATGGCCAGCACGAAGAAGATCATCAGGGACCTGGACATGGAGAGTTTCCAGAACAGAAACTGGATATCCACGACGGTTGCATTCTGCACGATAAAAATCACCACGAGGAGCAGTAGTGCCAGCCCGATGTATGCCCTGATATTCATTATTAATACACCATGAGGAAAGAGAAGCTGTTAATAATATAGTCAAACCTGTATCTGGCTACTTCCCGATTATGGTTTAAACCCTGATAAAAATATAGTTTATGTGTTGAACAGGCATTTCCTGTTTTTATGCATGCAATAACGAAGCTGTAAGTGTCTGTATTACTGGCAATTAATATATGGTTTACGAATATTTACCTTACTATCAATAGAAAATATAGGCAAAAGCACAGCACCGCTTTACCATGAAATGGGTAATGAGTTCACTACCATGCGTACCGTATAAACAGGTATTGCAAGAAGGTATATTCTTTATATTAGGAGATGCCTGATGCCAAAAAGCAATGGAAAGGTAACACAGATAAGAAGCAAGACCGCGCAGCAAGCCGATGGAAATTCTGATGAAGACAATGGAAGCAGTGCGCTTGAATCCATAATTCTTTTTAGTGGAGTCAAGCTTAAACGCTATCTGGCGAAGGATCTTATTTATCGTGAGAGCGATCCGGTCGACAGAGTATGTGTGATTCGCAGCGGCATGGTTAAACTGCTCAGTTATTTGCCGAACGGTCGTGCACGGATCGTGAGGTTACATGGTGCCGGTCAATGGATTGGCCTGGAGGGAATAGTAGGGCAACCCTACGAACATACCGCAATCGCTGTCGGTGATGTGGAGGTCTACTACATCTCGATTAACAGCTTGCGGCTTCTTGAACAGGACAATCCAAGGCGGTTCTCCCAAATTTTGAGACAGGGTTACAAGCATCTTTCGCAGGCGGACAGATGGATTGCAGATTTCTCCACTGGTGGCATCAAGCCCCGCGTGGCGCGCCTGGTTGATTTTCTTGCAAAACTCGAACATGGCGAATCATCACACATAGTCGAGTTGTTAACGGTTCACGAAATGGCCGATATCCTGGGCGTAACCGCGGAAAGCGTGAGCCGTATACTCGCGGCGTTCAAACGCAACCAGATCCTTTGTAAACAGGGAAATCACTCAAAGGAGTATTACAAGATCAACGCCGGCAAGTTACAGGAAGAAGCCCGACGATAGAAGGTTGTAGTGGTAACGAACTGCCATTCTATTATGGTGGCTTATCATGATTATGTGCGCTTCATATGAGCCCGGTTAATGAGGGCGTGCAATGCGAAAGAGCAATGTTACGGCCGCAGCAACGAGCATGCCGATATCCTGTGCAACACCGAACCGGATCGCCGCTACCGAGCCGATGCCGGTCCAGAACACGGGGATTATGAGTACCTGCAAAGGTGCTGGAGGATCGGTTAAAAGCAGTATGCCCAACGTAAATATAGTCAGCGGACAGGGCACTCCGAATGTTGGTAGCGCCGGATAATGATGGCCTGAGAAAAAGCCAATGAGCGGGTAAATGACCAGTGCATACAGGATTAGAACCAGGCCAAGGATGCTGCGGAGGTTCGAAGCTGGACGGAAATGCAGCCGTTCCTTTACTGCACCAAACCAGATGAAAACGGCTGCTGCAAAGATAAACAGGATACCGAAAAGCCACGCGGCAGCATTGATGCGCGTGAAGAAAATCAGGTGGTAGACAATCCCGCCCCAGATCCAGAGTCCAGAGAGGATAAGTGCAATAGTTCGGTGTGCCCAGCGCTGCTCAGAAAAAGTCAGTGTAAGCGCGATGAGTGCTGTCGCATATAACAGGATCTGTATCGGCCATATGGCCTCGTTATAATGTGTGAAGACCTCGTAAAACTGCTGGACCGTAAACGGTATCGCCATCGTTATGTTTCAGTGCCACCAGTATGCGTAAGGCTTTCTTCAGATTGTGTAACAAACAATTTCTGTGTCGGGTAGGCGAAGTTTATGTGCTCCTGTTCGAAGCGTTCATGAATGGCAAAGTAGATGGCCTGCTGTATATCCATATAGATGTTGTAATCCGGAGACAGGACATGGTAAACCGTCTCGAACAACAGTGCATAGTCCCCGAACTATTTCAGGTATGCGCTTCAGCTTGTCCCGTGGGGTTTCGTAAGTGACCCCGATGGTGAAGACTACGCGCCGTTCAAACATCCGGCCGTAGTTGCGTATGCGGCTGTTCAGCAGATCCGAGTTGGAAAACACCAGCTGTTCGCCGGACAGGCTGCGTACTCGTGTGGTTTTCAAGCCTACGTGCTCAACACTGCCCAGAAAGTCACCGATGATGAGAAAGTCGCCAATCACAAATGGCTTGTCGAGAACAATTGACAAAGAAGCGAACAGATCACCAAGTATATTCTGGACTGCCAGGGCAACGGCCACACCTCCAATACCCAATCCAGCGACCAGCGCGGTGATATTAACGCCAAGATTGTCGAGCGCGAGCAGGACTATGGTGGACCACAGGACTATTTTGCTGACCAAACCGATAACACTGATGGTCGTGACAGCAGCAGGGTTTTTCTCCAGAGCACGCTGGCGGTATGACTCTAGCATCGTAACAATGACTGCACCGCCCCAGACTCCGGCCTGGACTAGCAGTGCAAGGATGAGCAGGCTTGAAAGAACAGACGGGATACGCTCGGGGAGTTTCAGGAACAAGGCTGCGACAAAAACCCCGACTATGATCAGGAACAGCAGCCTGGTCTGGGCAATGAGTTTGGCAACGATTTCCACCCACTGTATCTCGGTCCGGGCGCCAAGTCTTGCCAGGCGACGGCCGGCCAGGCGCTGTATCACCCGAAGCAGCAATACCGTTAATACTAGTGCAGCGGCAGCGATTAGCCACTGCAACAGGCTGTTACCCAGAATGCTTTCATTAAGGAGTTCCAATGTAAGTTACCTCGTCTGCAGTCAGGTTAGGTGGCTTCATATTTTCTGGCAGCGGGGGCAAAACCAGGCGGTACGACCGGCTGCCTTGACGGTTGCAAGCAACGTACGGCATTTTGGACAGCTGCCTCCTTTCTTGCGGCAGGGTAGCAGAAAAGTCGATGGCATCTGATCCGGCTTGGCGCGTGCGTTGATCGCGGTCTTCAGCACAGTGCGCATGGCTTTATAGAGTCGTTTCAATGCCTCGCTGTCCAGATCGCTGACAGCACGCCGGGGATGGATCCCTGCCTGGAATAGAATCTCGTCGGAGTAGATATTGCCAATCCCCGCGATGATCGTTTGATTTATGAGCCAGGGCTTGACCATGCCCCGGCGTTTGGCTGCCAGCTCAATAAACTCCTTTGTGCCAAGTTCGAGAGCGTCCGGCCCCAGGTGCCGATCCCGGAGCAACGAATGTGGTGAATCGACCAGGGCGATCCGGCCCAGCTTCCGCGGTGCAATGTAGGCCAGGTGATAGCCGTTTTCAAAACCAATCAATAATCGGGTGTAAGCAGGCGTGTCTCCCCTGTGCTGAAAGTACTTCAGCTTTCCGGTCATGCCGAAGTGCAGCACCAGCCAGCCGCTACCGTTCAGCGCAATGAACAGGTACTTGCCATGTCGGCGGGTGGCCTGCAATGTTTTGTGCTTGAGTGCCCGGCCCAGACCCTGTGGCGTGGTATTCGCCAGCAGCGCGGGGCTTTCCACGTGGACATGCTCAATGCGACGGTGTAGCGCCGTGGCATCAAAGTATTGCTTGTAGACCTCGACGTCGGGCAGCTCGGGCATACCACTTGAGCTTTACTATTGCCAGCTCGACATCAGTCGTTGCATGCGCATCTGCCGCTGACGCCAGGCTAGTCCAGCGCGAAGGAGATCTTTGCATTGATTCGGTATTCAGTGATCTGGTTGTTCTCCACCTTGGCCTCCATGTCCTGTATATAAATGGACTTGATGTTGTGTATTGACTCGCCGGCCTTTGCGACGGCAACCTTGGCGGCATCTTCCCAGCTCTTCTCCGATTGAGCGAGCACCTCGATAACTTTTATTGTAGCCATGGCTTTCTCCTTGATGTGATAGAAAGTGTGTGCTTTATGCGTGTATTGGTCGATGTATTATTTATCGTCTGAGGGTCGTACTTCAAACCGTTTCTCCAGGGATTCGAGCTTCTCCATAATGCCGGTGTATTCCAGTTCGGTCATGGGTAGCATGGCTGCACCGAAGAAACCTTGACGGCGCATGCCGAT
>JASFJH010000099.1:0-7250 GCA_050122215.1 Granulosicoccaceae bacterium
CATCCTTGGTATTGGTGGAGTACGCGCCCTGCGGGCTCTCGGTCTGCGACCGTCGGTGTGGCACATTAATGAAGGCCACGCGGCGTTCATGATCCTCGAACGTTGCCGCGAGCACGTATCGAAAAAAATGCATTTCGACAGCGCACTGGAAATCGCTGCGGCCGGTACAGTATTCACCACGCATACGCCGGTACCGGCCGGGCATGATATTTTTGAACACAGTCTCATGGAACATTATTTCAATGACTTTATCCATGAGCTTGGCATCGACATGAAATCCTTCCTCAGCCTGGGCGCCAGCCCCGGTCACCCCGAAGGCTTCAACCAGACTGCGCTGGCTTTACGAGGCTCGCGTTACCACAACGGTGTGAGCAGGATTCATGGCGGCGTCGCCTCGCAAATGGAGGAGTACATCTGGCCACAAATCCCGCATGACGAAAGCCCGATGCGTCATGTCACCAATGGTGTACACGTACCGACCTTCCTTGCCCGCGAATGGGTGTCGCTGTTCGATATGCGCTTTGGTGGCGGCTGGCGCAATGAGTTACTCAGCGAAGAGTTCTGGCAGCAAATCGATGATATCCCCGACCAGACGTACTGGACCCTGCGCCAGACACTGAAGTCGGAACTGTTTGAACATGCCTGCAAACGTGCCCGGCACCAGCACACGCGCAACGGCCTGAGTGACATCCAGATCGCACGCACCACGCAGTATATCGACCCGACTGATACCGACGTGCTGACCTTTGGCTTTGCGCGACGTTTTGCCACCTACAAGCGTGCGACCCTGTTGTTCTCGGATCTCGAGCGGCTGGCACGTATTGTCAACGACCCGGAACGGCCCGTGGTGTTCCTGTTTGCCGGCAAGGCCCACCCGGCCGATCAGCCGGGCCAGGAATTTATCCGCATTATCCATGATGTGTCACGCCGGCCCGAGTTTGTCGGCAAGATCCTCCTGCTGGAAGGTTACGACATGGCGCTGGCGCGCAAACTCGTCACCGGTGTCGATGTCTGGTTGAACACGCCGGAATATCCGCTCGAGGCGAGCGGCACCTCGGGAGAGAAGGCCGGTATTAACGGTGTAATCAACCTGAGTGTGCTCGATGGCTGGTGGGGGGAAGGCTACAACGGTGAGAACGGCTGGGCGATTGCGCCGCATGGCCCGGATATGGACCCTCATTTCAGCCAGCAGGCCGATGCGAATGAATTGCTCGACCTGATTGAGAACGAGGTGGTGCCGTTGTATTACATACGCGACGGCCACGGCTACTCCGCCAGCTGGGTAAATATGTCAAAGGCCTCGATGAAATCGATCCTGCCGCGCTTTAACTCGGCACGCATGGTCATGGATTACGTGCAGGGGTTTTATGGCCCGGCCAGCCAGCAGTGCCCGCGCTTCAAGTCGGGTAAGCACGAACTTGCCGATGAACTTGCGCAGTGGAAAAAGAAGGTCAAGAAGGCCTGGCCAAAAGTCGGTATCCGCCGCATCGATACGCCGGTGCCATACGTCAACACCGGCGGCAACGTAAGCATCGAAGTGGCCGCGAAACTGGGCGGGCTGAACGCTGAAGATGTCGTGGTGGAATGTTTAAACGGCATCGTGGATGAACACGGTGGTTTCGACGTCCAGCAGGCTTACCCGTTAACCGCGCATGGCAGTAACGAGAAAGGCGAAACCCTGTTCCATCTCGATCTGCATCCCGACCTGCCGGGCCTGCAGGCCTACAAGCTGCGGGTATACCCTTTCCACCACAACCTGACCCACCGCTTCGAGATGGGCTGCATGCTATGGGTGTAAGAGCCGACCGAGTGCCTGGTTAAGCCGCCAGAGGTGCGTGACACACACATCGTCGAGCCATGCCCATTCGAAACGCCATGCCCAGTTGCCCTCTTTGACACCGGGCGTGTTCATGCGGTGCCCTTTGCCAAGACCGAGCACATCCTGCATCGGCAGTATAGCCAGGCAGGCAACCGAGCCGAGCACGGTACGGATCGCCGGCCATGGCATCTCGCCCTCACCAAGGTAGTCATTCACCAGCCCGCGGCTATGCTCTTCGAGTGACGCATACCATGACATGATCGTATCGTTATCGTGCGTGCCCGTGTATACGATACTGTTGTCCGTATAGTTATATGGCAGGTGGGTATTGGCCGGGTCGCCATCGAAGGCAAACTGGATAATATGCATGCCGGGTAATTTAAAGCTGTTGCGCAACTTGTCGACTTCAGGCGTGATATCGCCGAGATCCTCGGCGACCACCGGTAACTGCTTGAAGTGTTTTTTCAGCGAGGTGAACAGTTCCTTGCCCGGCACCTTGACCCACTTGCCGTTCTCGGCGGTCTCATCTTCGGCCGGTATCGACCAGTACGCCTCGAAACCACGGAAATGATCGATACGCACGATATCAAACAGGCGGAACTGGGTGGCAAGCCGGTCTTTCCACCAGGCAAAGTCATCGCCCTGCATATGCGACCAGTCATACAAGGGGTTACCCCAGCGCTGCCCGGTCTCGGAAAAATAATCCGGCGGCACGCCGGCCACGTGTGTCGGCTGACCGTCATTATCAAGCAGGAACATGTCCGGGCATTGCCAGACCTCGGCCGAATCATGTGCGACGAAGATCGGCATGTCGCCAAACATGAGTACATCGTGCTGGTTGGCGTAATGCTTGAGGGCATGCCACTGTCGCCAGGTTGCAAACTGTGCCAGGTAAATTTCATCAATCCAGGCAGCATGCTCTTTTTCTATCCTGGCCAGCGCCGCCTTGTTGCGTTGCCGTAATGGTTTTGGCCACTCGCACCACGGCAGATCGTCATGCAGGCGTTTAATGACACGAAACAGGGCATAGTCATTGAGCCAGTGCGATTGTTCTTTAACAAATGCCGCAAACCGTTCCTGGTCTGCCTTGCTGGCCTGACTATAAAAATATGCGCGCACGAGTTCCCAGCGGGCCTTCTCCTCAGCAGGTACCTCCGCCGGGGACCACTTCCATGCATGCATGAGCACATTGTCGGCCAGTGCGCTACTCAGGGCATGAACGGAGTCCGAGACATAGGGTGAACCATGCGCATCGGGAGGATGGAGCGGTAACATCTGCCAGACACTGAACCCGGCATTGACCAGGAAATCGACGAAGTGATAGGCCTCGGCACCGAGGTTTCCCTGCTGCCCGTGCAGCCCCGGCAGGGAGGTAATATGGCACAACACACCACTGCGGCGACGGCTGAACAGCTTGCTGGTCGTGCCACTCATGCCGGCTAGTGACCGCGACGCATGGCGCCACCGTGTTCAGGTGTACCGCTGCCATGTGACACTTCATGAGACAGCGACTCGGGTGCCTCGATGCCGAGCAGGCGGTAGAGGTGCGCGAGATGGGTACGGAACAGGTGCTCGAAGTCACTTACGGTCTCGGCCGGGTTGTAATCGCCGAACCACCAGAACCAGTCCGAACCTTCACACACCGCCAGTTGTTGCTCGGCCAGCCTGAGCTGCTCTGGCTTGAGTTTACCGGAGGCGACCACCTCGTCGAAGCTGCGCTTGGCCTCGATGAGCAGATTCCAGCCGGCATTTTTATCCCTGTTACCCACCCAGGTTGAAAACGTGCCGTACACCCAGCTGCCGGCAACTATCTCCTCCAGCGCATCCACCGGCATGCCGGCATCCAGCACGTCGGAGAAAGTCGTCATCTCCAGCAAGGGATGCTCGGCGATCCCCTCGTACAGGGCACTGAGGAAAAAATGACCGTTATGCGGGTAATGTTCCCAGGCATTCTCACCGTCAAGAATAATCGACACGACCCGCTCTCCACGCGCCGGCGTATGCCTGGCGATATGCTCGAGTTGTTTCACGAGGTTGCCGGCCGCATCGTCCCCATGCCAGTCGGAATAGGTAAAACCGATCAAGTCCGACAGCCCGTCATCACGGAAGAAACACGCGGCTTGGCTGCACGCAATACGGTAAGGCCGGTAGAGCGCCTGTTGGCTGTCGATTTCCTTGACGCGCCCGGCCTGGAACAGGCTGTTGCGCAACACCGACTCACCGCTGGCCGCCCAGCGCATGCCAAACTCATCGAACAGCTTGACCGTGGCCGTACTGAGGCCGCCCTCCGACGGCCAGCAACCTGCCGGGCGATGGCCAAAGAACTGTTCAAAGACCTTGATACCCTGTTGCATGTGCCAACGAGCACGCTCCTCACCCCCCGGGTACTGTCCCTCTTCGGGCAGCAATACATCCGGCCAGGCCTCCCTGGCACTCTGCATATCCAGCATGAGCGGCACGATCGGGTGCGCATACGGGTTCATGGATAATTCGATCTGACCGTGTTCTGCCAGCACCCGGTAGCGGGCGATCACGTTCGATAACAGTTCATCGATAATGCCGAGCAATTCATGCCGGTCATGCAGGCTGAAACCACAACCCTTTTTCACCAGTCGCGAGACGCGTAAATCATTCTGATGCACAGTCTCACCAAGCCAGGCAAGGTGATACCAGACCAACAAATCAACAAGGAATTGATCGCCCAGGTACATGAACAGCTGAGGTTCTTCCTCCAGCTGCTGCACAAGTTTGACCAGGCGCTCATACTCGGAGAAGGGTTTGACAAGGTGGTCATGGTTAACACGAATACATTGATGCGCGATCGCCAGCCGCTCATGCTCGGCAGCCGGCATAACCGCCGCCGCCAATGCGGCGAGCAAGGGATCTTTTATCGGTGCCTGCTTGTCATGCCAGTCACGCAATTGCCGGACATAATCATCAATTTGTTCAAGCAGGATCGGCGCAAAGTTGACCACAGCCCGTGCCTGCGGGTTGGCCTCGAGCAGCGCCACCATATCGACATAATCCTTGGTCGCATGCAGGTAGGTCCAGGGCAGGCAATAGTGGCCCCTGCCCGGAGCATAGTAATTGGGCTGGTGCATGTGCCAGCAGATCACCACCTTGAGTGGCGCTTCAACGGACATGATGGAATTCCTGGCCCAGCATTTCCGGCGTGACCAGCACGACACCTTTTGGTGAAATCGTAAACCGTTCCTCATCCGCGGCACGGTCATAACCGATCACGGTGCCATCCGGGATGCGACAGTTCTTGTCGATCACCACCCGACGCAGCTTGCAGTGCTGGCCGATCTCAACGTCCGGCAGGATCACAGCATCCTCTACTTCACTGAACGAATGCACGACGACATTCGAGAACAATAAGGAATGGCGTACCAGTGCGCCCGAGATGATGCAGCCGCCTGAAACCATCGATTCCAGTGCCATGCCACGACGCAGATCAGTATCATGCACGAACTTGGCCGGCGGCAATTGTTCCTGGTAGGTCCAGATCGGCCACTCCTGGTCATACAGGTTCAGGTCGGGCGTAATGCCGATCAGTTCAAGGTTGGCTTCCCAGAAGGCATCGATAGTACCCACATCACGCCAGTAACCCTGCTTGTCTTTCTGCGCCTCCCGGTACGGGTAACAAAACACATTATGTTTCTTGATAGCCCTGGGGATGATATCCATGCCGAAGTCATGCTTCGAGTACGGCCGGTCGGCATCCTTGATCAGCTGGTCATACAAGTACTCTGCGCTGAACACGTAAATCCCCATAGAGCATAATGCCATGCCCGGTTTGCCCGGCATGGGACAGGGTTGTTCCGGCTTCTCGCTAAAATCCGTTATACGATTATTTTCATCCACACTCATCACACCAAAGGCACTCGCTTCCTGCAGTGGCATTTCCATGCAGCCAATCGTCAGGTCGGAGCCGTTTTCAACATGAAATGCAAGCATCGGGCCATAGTCCATCTTGTAGACATGGTCGCCGGCGAGGACCAGCACATAGTCGGGATTATGCAGGCGGATGATATCGAGATTCTGGTAGACTGCATCCGCAGTGCCTGCATACCAGGAGGTTTCGATTCGCTGCTGGGCCGGCAGCAGCTCGACGAATTCGCCGAGTTCACCGCGTAAAAACCCCCATGCCTGCTGTATATGCTTGAGCAGCGAATGGGCCTTGTATTGCGTGGCCACGCCAATCCGGCGGATCCCGGAATTGATGCAGTTGGATAACGGGAAATCAATGATGCGAAACTTGCCGCCAAATGGCACGGCCGGCTTGGCACGCCACAGGGTAAGTTGCCGCAGGCGTGAACCACGCCCCCCGGCAAGGATGACAGCAAAGGTGTCACGGGTCAGGCGACTGACAAAACGGGGCCTGGCTTTTGATGGCATTACTTCTGCACTCCATTACAGCAAAAGACATGTACACTGTTCAACAACAGTGCATATTATATGGTTAGATTAACCCTGCGCACTTTGCCGGCGCAACTGTCATTTGACTGCAATATACCCCGTATGGGTGTAAGCTTGTTATATGGCATAAAGACTGCTAGACAATACCCCATGACGAAAGCCAAAACGACGAATAAACCTGCCGGACAACTGCCCGAGCCACTGCAACGTCTTGCTGCGGCACGGCACGACGATCCGTTCAGTGTGCTGGGACGCCAACCCGACGGCAAGCAGGAACTGATCCGGGTATACCTGCCCGACACCGCGACGCTCTACCTGCCCGATATCGGCGAGGCCATGCAACGCGTCGGCAATAGTGATTTCTTTGAATGGCATGGCGAGCCGGGGCGTATACCTCAACATTACCGGCTCGAGGCAGTTAACGGCCATGGTGAGAAACACGTATTTCACGATCCCTACGCGTTTGCCCCCTGTGTCGCGGATTTCGATCTGTACCTGTTCAGTGAAGGCCGGCACTGGCATATATGGAAAATCCTCGGTGCACATCCACACACTATTGATGGTATTGACGGTGTGCTGTTCGCGGTGTGGGCGCCGAATGCCGCACGCGTCAGCGTGGTCGGCGACTTCAACCACTGGGATGGTCGCCTGCACCCGATGCGACATCGTCCGGGCGGCGTCTGGGAATTGTTTATCCCCGGCCTGGCCAGCGGCTCCGTGTACAAGTTTGAAGTCCTGTCTCAATATAATGATCGCCTGTTCATCAAGACCGACCCCTATGCCAACCAGTTCGAGGTAAGACCGGCTACCGCAGCGATTGTTACCGAACCGGATAACTATACCTGGCAGGATGAGGACTGGGTAAAGCACCGCCATGAACACGACTGGTTGCACGAGCCCTTATCGATCTACGAGGTGCACCTGGGCTCATGGCGCCGGGATGCAGATAACAACTTTCTCAATTATCGGGAACTCGCCCATGAACTGGTGGCCTACGTACAGGAGATGG
>JASFJH010000100.1:0-7241 GCA_050122215.1 Granulosicoccaceae bacterium
CATATTGTCTGCAGTTACCTCGTCAATGAGCACTGCGACATGATCACCGATACGCTGGCGATTGCGGCGCAAGCTGATCCCGGCCTGCAGTTCCATAAACTGTTGCAGCCGTTGCTGTTTGACCGCCTCATCAACGGCACCGGGTAATTCATTGGCTTTGGCGCCGTCCACCGCTGAATAGGCAAAACAGCCTACCCGGTCGAGCTCTGCCCGCTCGATAAATGTCAGCAATTGTTCAAAATCGGCCTCGGTTTCACCGGGGAAACCGACAATGAAGGTGCTGCGCAGCGCCAGTTCCGGGCACTGGTCACGCCAACGCTTGATGCGGTCCAGTGCATTTTCACTGTTGGCCGGCCGACGCATGGCCTTGAGAATCGAGGGGCTCGCGTGCTGCAAGGGCACATCGAGGTACGGCAATACCAGGCCTTCACGCATGAGCGGGATCAACTGGTCGACATGCGGATACGGATAGACATAGTGCAGCCGCACCCAGGCATCGAGCTCACCCAGCGCTGCGGCTAGATCGGTAATATGGCTGCGCAAGACCCGTCCCTGCCAGATCCCGGGACGGTATTTCACATCGACACCATAGGCACTCGTGTCCTGGGCGATCACCATGAGTTCACGCACGCCGGCCTGTGTCAGTGCCTGCGCCTCCTGCATCACCTCTTCGACCGGCCGGCTGTCCAGGTCACCGCGCAAGGACGGGATGATGCAAAAGCTGCAGCGGTGATTGCAGCCTTCGGAAATTTTCAGGTAGGCATAGTGGCGCGGTGTCAGGCGTATCCCCTGCGCGGGCACGAGACTCGTATAGGGATCATGCGCGGCAGGCACATGCGTATGAATGGCCTGCATGACCTCTTCGGTCGCATGGGGACCGGTGACCGCCAGCACATTCGGGTAGGCGGTTTCCACCATGCCCTCGCGGGCACCGAGACAACCCGTCACGATGACCTTGCCATTTTCCTGCAGGGCCTCGCCAATCGCATCCATCGACTCGGCTACCGCGTCATCGATAAAGCCGCAGGTATTGACGACGACCAGATCGGCCTCATCATAGCTCGGCACAATTGAATAACCCTCTGCACGCAACTGGGTGAGGATACGCTCGGAATCCACCAGTGCCTTGGGGCAGCCGAGACTGACGAAACCGATTTTTCCACTATCCGACATAATACTTACCAATAATACCTTATATGAGTTGCGCAACGCGTGTGCGCAGGCGCTCGCCAAACTGCAGACGGTTAAACAATGTGTGCAAGGCATCCTGATCAGGTTGACGTCGTTTGAGTTTCCGCACGCCGTATTCGACCGGTGCATTACAGGCAATCCGGCTCAATTCACGTGACAAATAGGCCTGTGCACGATGTTCTGCCAGCAGGCGCTGGATCCTGGCGGCACCCCGCAGAGGCAACTGTGCAACGCTTTCAAGCCGGGTATAGATTCGATCCAGCGAGCCAAAATGATTTAACAGGGCCACGGCCGTTTTATTACCGATGCCGGGCACGCCCGGGATATTGTCCACCGCATCCCCGGCCAGGGCCAGCAGATCAACAATCTGCGATGCCTTGACGCCAAACTTCTTGCTGATCTGCGCAAACGGGTACTCGACGCCTTTCGCGAAATCGTACAGGCGATCACCGCGTCGCAATAGCTGCGCCATGTCCTTGTCTGCCGAGACGATCGTGATCGCAAAACCCTTGTTACGCATCTTCGCTGCCAGTGAGCCGATCAGGTCATCGGCCTCATAGCGATCACTGCTGCAGGTCGCAATCCCCATTGACTCAGTCATATGCTTGCACTGGGCAAACTGGCGTTTGAGTTCTTCGGGAGCAGGTTCACGGTTCGCCTTGTAGGCCGGGTATATCTCGTTGCGAAACGACGTGGTCAGGCTCTCGTCAAAGGCCGCTGCAATGTAATCCGGCGCATGCTGTTCGATAAACTGGCACAGGAAGTGAGTATAGCCATACACGGCATTCACCGGCCGGCCCTGTTTGTCCTGGATGCTGTCCGGCATGGAAAACCACGCCCGGAACACGTACATGCTGGCATCCACCAGGTATAGACGTCGTGCTGCCGGCATCACTTACACCATTGCCCCGTGCCGGCGGGCAAGATCGCGTATCGCCTCTTCATCGTGATAACTGCCGGGCGTCATGGCGAGGTGTTGTTGCCACATGCTCCACTGCATGGATTCTTCCGTGTCGCCGCAACTGAGTACCCGTACGACAACGTCACCGATCTTCCAGGGGCCCTCGCCACGGATCCCTCCCTTGAGCACATGCACGGCCGGCGTATCTGACTCGAGCCAGTACGGATCAAAAAACACGAGCCCCTCGGGATGGGCAAACTTTTCGGCCACAAGCCGTTTTTCACCGCCGGGGAAGACCAGCAGCAGCGGTGCCGTCATCGAAAACAGATCAGCCATTGAGGAAAAATCAAGTACAGAAAGGAAACTGGCAGGGAGTATACCTGAAATACCCCGCCCTCCGCACAGGTCCCCATGGGGTGTACTCACAACCAGCGCTGGCCATTATTCCTTGACATGAGAATGAGAACGATTATCATTTGCAGCATGAATTCTAACCGGTGGTAGCAAATGAAATACTTACTTTTAATATTCGGCATGCTGGCTGGCTCTGTCACGGTCATGGCGGAGGAAGATCCCGTAGAAATTGCGATCGGCGAGCGAATTTTCCTCGAAACGCGCTTCGCCCGGCATAACGCGATTACCCCGGGACAGGCCGATCCCGCCCTGGCACACACCATTGACAGTGAGGGCCGCGAACTGGGCAACCCCTTCAGGGGCAACACCATGAGTTGCCGCACCTGCCACCTCGTGGATGAACTGGCCGACGACCCTGCCGCCGGTATGCGGACTTATGCCGATTTTGCCCGTCGTTCCCCTGTGCCCCGCCATGAACGGGATAACCAGACACAGACCGGGCGCAATTCGATGTCCCTCGTGAATATCAGTATTCCCGGGAAAAAGGACCTTGTATTCCATCATGATGGTCAATTTAACAGTATCGAAGACCTGGTACGCGGCACATTTACCGGCCGCAATTTCGGCTGGCGAGCGGATGAAACCGCACGGGCGATGAAACATATTGCCACGGTCGTACGACAAGATGACGGCCAGGACGAACTGGGCCAGGAATTCGGCGGCAGCTACCGGGAGCTGCTGTCCGGCAAGGACGGCAAGCTGCCCGAAGAGTATCGTCTCGATATCAACAAGGCCTCCGATCAGCAAATCCTCGATGCGCTGGCAGGTCTCGTCACCGCGTACGTGCTTGACCTGGGCTTCAGCCGTGATGAACAGGGCCGCTATGACGGCAGCCCTTATGATGCATTTCTCGCGGCAAACAAACTGCCACGCAAACCGGCGGCGGGCGAATCCGATCTTGCCTACAGCCGTCGCCTGCTCGAGGCCATCAGCAAACTAGAAAAACCTGTATTTATCGATGACAAAAGCAAATCGTTTGCCTCGCATGACCAGGCATTCCGTTTTGGCGCGGAGGAACTCGCCGGCATGAAGGTATTCTTTGGCGAAAAGACACGTGCTGCCGCAACAGGCAAGAGCGGTAACTGTATCGCCTGTCACAGCGCACCACATTTCACGGACCACCGTTTTCACAATACCGGTGTCAGCCAGGAAGAATATGATGCTGTGCACGGAACGGGCAGTTTCATGAAGCTGGCTATCCCCGGGCATGCACGGCGCAATGCTGAATATAACAAATACCTGCCGCCGAGCGCGCAACATCCCCAGGCCAGTGGCGCGTTTCGTGACATACCGGTCAAGCATGATCCCCAGCGCGCCGATCTCGGTGTCTGGAATGTGTATGCCAACCGGGATATGCCCAACCCGCAGTACAAACTGTCGCGCCTGCTTTGTGGTCACGCGCAGTGCGATATAGAGGAAACGCTGAAAACGACGATTGCTGCCTTCAAGACCCCGGGGCTTCGTGATACCGGGCATTCCGCACCGTACTTCCATAATGGTTCGGCTACGAGCCTGGCACAGGTGCTCGGTCATTATGTCAGCAGCGGCAGCCTGGCCAGGGCCGGTAAACTGCGCAATGCCCCTGCCGAGTTGGCAGATATCGACATTGATGCCGATGCGCAACGTCACCTCGTCTTGTTCATGCAATCATTGAACGAGGATTACGACTAGGCCCTGTCGATAGATTGAACGGGCAGTCCCCGCACTGTATTGTGTCGTACAGGGATGTACGACATGATCAGGCAATGAAATATTTACTCATTATCGCGCACGGCAGCCGTCGCGGGGCCTCCAACGATGAAGTCAGGGCCCTAGCAGCACGCATCAAGGATATGCCGGACTGCCCCTATGACAATGTGCAATGCGCCTTTCTTGAGCTGGCCGAACCACTCATACCGGCAGGCCTGGAGCACTGTATCAACAACGGCGCCACACAGATCACGGTACTGCCCTATTTTCTTGCTGCAGGCAGACACGTGGTTACTGACATTCCTGCAGAGATCAAACCTGTCAGTGAAAAGCACCCCGATATAAAAATAGAACTTGCACCCCACCTCGGGGCTTCGGATAATATGGCCGCATTCATGCTTCAACACACTGAATCCTGTTCCCTCTAAGCCTGTAGACAAACTTATGCCTTACAAGAAATCCTTCGTTGGTGAATCCCCTATCCATGGCAAAGGCCTGTTCGCCAAAACAAATATCAAGAAAAACACCTACCTGGGTGAATACCTGGGCCCCCTGGTTAAAGATAATGGAATGCATGTACTGTGGGTGGAAGACGAAAAAGACAAGTGGATAGGCCGAGATGGCCAGAACCAGTTACGTTACCTGAACCACTCCAGCAAGCCGAATTGCGAATTTGACGGCTTCGAGCTATACGCCATACGCAGCATCAAGAAGCATGAGGAACTCACCTTTGACTACGGCTACGACCCGGGTGCCGAAACCGATGATGAGGATGAAGACTAAGACGCCACGACACACCTCAGGCTGTCATTAATCCATCAACTGAAATCTCCCAGTCCATAGCGCTCCTTTGCCACCTGTAGCATCGCCTCCGCAAACTGCGGATGTTCACACAGGGGGCGGACATGCACGGTCGCCGAACGCGGCGTTGGCATCACACGTATTAAGCAACAATCGCCGGGCCCGGCTTGTCTCGCATTTTTTACGGGATCAGCGTACCCCGCTATGAGGCGGCCCGTTCGGGATGTTAGAATACCGCCTCCTGATACACACCGGACATCCAGCTTCTCATGCCGCATAGCCGCATCCGCGAAATTCCCTATAACTACACCTCGTTTTCCGACCGGGAAATTGTTATCCGTTTTCTGGGGGAAGACATGTGGCAGGTACTGGAGACATTGCGTGGCGAACGTGTCACCGGGCGCTCCGCGCGGATGCTGTTCGAGATCCTCGGCGATATGTGGGTGGTGTCGCGCAACCCGTTCATCCAGGATGACCTGCTCGAAACCCCGAAGCGCCGCCACTCCCTGAGCCACGCCCTGCATCACCGCCTCGACCAGGTGGTGGCGCGTGCCGAGGGCAATGAACTGGCTCTGCAGCTGGCGGAAAAAACCCGCCAGGCCATCAGTCGCTTCGAGGAGTGCCTGAACGGGCAAAAAGTCCTGCGCAACAAGGTGCGCAAATCGCTGGCACGTATTACCCGGCGCGACAACATTGACTTCTCCGGGCTGGCGCGTGTCTCGCACGTCACCGATGCGAGCGACTGGCGCGTCGAGTACCCGCTGGTCGTGGTGAATCCTGATACCGAACAGGAAGTGCTCGATGTCGTCAGGGCCTGTATTGAGCTCGGGCTGAGCATCATCCCGCGTGGCGGCGGTACCGGCTATACCGGTGGTGCCGTGCCGCTGACCAACGATGCCGTGGTCATCAACACCGAAAAGCTCGACATGCTCGGCCAGGTCGAGCTTCGCCAGCTCGAGGGGGTCAAAGACAGGGTACCGACCATTCATGCCGGTGCCGGTGTGGTCACGCGTAGCGTCAGTGAGCGCGCGGAAAACAGTGGCTATGCGTTTGCCGTCGACCCGACCTCGCAGGACGCCTCGACGATTGGCGGCAACATCGCCATGAATGCCGGCGGCAAAAAGGCCGTAGCCTGGGGCACGACACTGGATAATCTCGCCTCCTGGCGCATGGTTACGCCGGATGCACACTGGCTCGAGGTGGAGCGGCTCGATCACAACCTCGGCAAGATCCATGAACAACCACTGGTGCGCTTTCGCGTGCAAAAATATGCGGCGGATGGCAAAACCCCGGTCGCCGACGCCGAGATCCTCGAGATACCCGGCGAGGTGTTCCGCCTGCGCGGCCTGGGCAAGGATGTCACGAACAAGACCCTGAATGGTCTGCCCGGTATCCAGAAGGAAGGCTGTGACGGCCTGCTCACGTCGGCACGCTTCATCCTGCACACGATGCCCGGATACATCCGCACTGTCTGTCTCGAATTCTTCGATCCTGACCTGCAGCGTGCCGTGCCGGCCATTGTTGAAACCAAGGATTACCTCGACGGCAAGGATGGCATCATGCTCACCGGCATGGAACACCTCGACGAACGTTATGTGCGGGCCGTGCGCTACAGCACGAAAACCCCGCGGGCCGACCTGCCGAAGATGGTGCTGGTGATCGATGTTGCCGGTGACGATGATGACACCGTCGCCGAGGCCAGCTCGGAAATTGTCCGCATGGCCAATGCGCGCGGCGCAGAAGGCTTCGTCGCGGTCAGCCGTGAAGCCCGGCAACGCTTCTGGGCAGACCGCGCCCGCACCGCGGCGATTGCCTCGCACACCAACGCCTTCAAGATCAACGAAGACGTGGTGATCCCGCTGCCACGCCTGGCCGAGTACAGCGAACAGATTGAGCGCATCAATATCGAGCTGTCCACCTCGAACAAGTTGAAGATGATCGATGCGGTGCTCGAATACCTGTCCGGCGACATGCCCGAACTGGCTAACAGCCAGTTCGAAAGTACCGAGGAAAACACCGCGATCCTCGAGGCCAAGCGGCAGGCAGCCATCGAACACCTGCAGGCCACGCATCATCGCTGGGCGGCGATTATTGAACACATCGATGAACCGGCGCGTGAGCACATCGCGCTGCTCGACGAGTCCCTGCACGACAGGCTGCAGGACAACGAGACCCTGTTCCGCCTGTTGCAGCGGCGCGAGTTACGGATCTCCTATCGCAAGCTCATCGAGCGCCCCTTGAAGGA
>JASFJH010000101.1:0-7124 GCA_050122215.1 Granulosicoccaceae bacterium
TTTCTCAGGTCTGGGCATTACAACTTACTCCTCATGCCGGTACGGGTTGAGCCTCATGACTCATACATTTCTTCGGACAAACACGTGAACAGGCCTCGCAGCCGATGCAGTCCATGACATTCTTCAACGACATCACCATCGACGTATCGTCATCAAAATCATCGTCGTAATCGTCATCATCCATATCATCGGCCAGCTCAAGCTCATCCCTGTCCACGAGTTCGAACACGTCGCGCGGGCAGGTCTTGTAGCAACGACCACAACCGATACAGTTGGCCTGGTTAAGATCGACGATAAACGCGGGGGTCCACTCCACACCGCCGCGAGTCACTCCGGTGATATTCGACATAGTTCCTCCTACTGGGCCGCCGCTTCGGCCGCCTCGTATTCCGTACGTGCTATATCCCATGCCTTGCAGGCGTCATAACACTCCTGGGCGATGGGCATAATGTCATCGTAGGCGGCGGGCAGACGGTCTTCTACCAGGTCATGCAACTCACCAGCCTTTTCGGTGGCGATGCGCTTGGCCTTCTTGACCTGCTTGTTCATTGCTTTCAACTCTTCAGGTGTCATTGCTACCTCCTTACAGCCCTGCAACGTCACTGTGCTTGCCGATGATCTCCAGCGCCACTGACAACAACTTGTCCGCTTCATCCTTCATCTTGGAGAGACTTTCGAAACCAAAGCGATGTACATCACGCAGGGTCTTGTCCATCACCACCAGCTTGCCAACCGTAATGATGACGCGCCCGAAACCTTCATGGCTGAGGTTCATCATCGGTACCGCCATCAGGCCACATTCTTTTTCGATCATCGCGGCAATCGCGTTGTAAAAGGCCTTGACCCGCGCCAAAACGATCTCATCCGGATCACCGATTACCGGGATCTCACGTTTCATTTCCTTGGTCAGGACAAATGGCGAAAGAATTTTCGTTACAGGCCATTCATCGTAAGTGCCGTAGGTGTCGATGGCGCGCATCTGGCGTACCATCTCGGTTGTGAAATCACTGTCCAGAACCGGATCGTCCTCGGTGATCATAATTGCTGCTTCGCTCATGATGCGTTCCTCTCAAGATTGATAAATTGCATAGTGTGTTGTTCACCCAAAGGATGTACTCGCCGTAACAGTCTGGCCGTGACCAGCCCGCCAGGCCGACGTTTGCTGATGGACCGGACCAGCAGGAACCCCGCTACCAGGCCAAACATACCCAGCAACATGACCGCGCTATCCTGCATGCCGCGGGAACTGGCAGAGATGCTCGTCACCACCATCAGCAACACGGGTACGAGATAGGCAAAAAAGGCGGCTTTCAGCAGCGCCAGTTCTTCCATGCCCACGATTGCCTGCTCGCCCACGCGCAGATCCAGGGAATCGATGACACGCAGGTAGTTTTTGCGTTGCTTGAACAGACCGCCCAGCACCGAGGTCCCGCAACTGCCGCCGCTACCGCAACTGCTGCACGCAGAGCGGGAAGTTGCCTCGACCCACACGTACTGACCGTCCTGTGCTACGACGCTGACTGTCTCTTCAATCATGCTGCTATTCTTCCCAGCCTTCGGCTTCCATCTCGTCAAACCGTTTCGAATCCACCGGTGTCTGTGACTTGATCGCCCTGGCCAGCCAGGCACTCGGTCCCATACGCAATTCATTCCTCAGGCTTTCCAGCAGGTCGCTGATCCTGGTACCGGCACTGACCTTCACCGGCTGCACACCTTTCGCCTTTAGCTGCCCTGCCGCTGAAGCACCTACCGCCTGCGAATAGACAGCGATGCAACCCTCCAGCGCGTCAATCTTGGCCGTCAGCTTGTCTTCATCGCCGTCCTGGACGAGTTCACCGAACTGGAATACTTCTACTAACCTGCTCCGTTCCATATCAAGGGCATAGATCGCCAGTGCCTCGGCAGAACCAAAGTGCTGGTTCACAGTCTGCATATCCGTACTGGCGAAGCCGACCTTGACTGCCGCCGCCACCCATACCGCATCAGTGTTGCCATCCAGGACCTTCATTCGCGTCTTCAACGCCATTCCTGTACTCCAGTTTCTGTGCATAGATAGAGCGATATGGCTGAATCTCACCACGCTCCAGGCTTAACAACATGTTTGCGAGTTCGAACAGCACCCGTCGGGTACCGGCATAACCGATCCACACCTGCTGGTAACCACCCAGGGTGTCATATTGCGGGAAGCCGGCCCGCAGCAGCGGCAGACCAAGACGCTCGGCGGTGTGTGCCGCGTGTGAGTTACTGATAATGAATTCCGCGTTATTGGCCCTGGCCAGGTTTTCCAGTTCCTCCAAATCGCCTATCTTCACCTCGTCAGTGGCCAGCTCTTTCAGTACCGGGGCATTCGCCGGTGCAACTGCGGCGACTGTCTCTGTTCCCATACCTGCCAGGAAATCACTGAAGGCAAACAGCAGATCAGGATCGGCTGCGATGGCAACACGGGTCATGCCCAGCATGAAATGCGTATCAAGCATGGCATCCTGTAACTGTGCACGCTGACGGCGCAGACGATCCGGTACCGGTTCACCTGAAATCTGGGCCAGGTCATGAATAAATTTATCCACTGCATCCAGCCCCATGAGATGCGGGTAGTGGTAATCAGGGACACCTGTCTTTTTCGTCAGGGTCTTGGCGGGCTTTTTCATGGAGCGACCGATGACCAGCGTGGCGACTGAATCGCCGAGGGTTGCCAGCTCACTCACGGCAGTACCACCGATAGTTAACGGGCTGAAGTCCTGGTCGGTCAGGTGACCATCCAGCGAATCCGACAAATCGGGAACAACCACCGGACGCAGGCCAAAGGATTCGATGATGAATTTCAGTTCTTCCAGGTCGCCAGGGGTCAGGCCGGCATTGACCAGCACGTTGACCTGCCTGCGACGCCGTCCCGGCTGGGTTCCTGCCTCGTCGGCGGCAGGTACCAGTGCCTTGATAAGGGCGTCAGTCGCCAGGGCAAAACCACTCTCCAGGCAACCGGTGAAATCAGGCGTGTTCACCACGACTATCTTGACGTTGTCGAACTCGGGATACTTGTTGCGGAACTTGCCGAGCGCTCCGTTCAGGTCGCAACCCTGCGTTTCCGCCAGGCCAGTGCTCGGTACGCCGACCATATCCGGTTTGGACTTTTCACATAGTGCCCTGAGGCCTTCGACGATATTGTCATCGGCACCCATGACTGAACTGACCTGGTCCATAGCGGTGGTCTGCAGGGGTACCGGCTCGCGGAAATGCCGCACAAAGAAGACCTTGCCGAAGGCCGTACAACCCTGCGAGCCATGCAGCATGGGGATAGAACGGTGAAAGCCGAGAAAGGCCAGGGCCGCACCGATCGTCGAACTCGCCTTTAACGGGTTGACTGACAGTGCCTTGCTGCGCTTGCTGATCTCTGCCACGGTATATTACTCCCCGACGGCCTGTGCCAGTTGTGTGTCTTCTACTGAGGACACCTCGGCCTGCTGCTGTGGCTCCCACGGCGCCGCCCGACGCACTGCTTCCCACACGGGGCTTTCCAGGGTCAGCGCCAGTTGTCTTGCAAGTTCGAGCATCCCGGTATAACCGGCGTAACCGAAGTCACGTTCCTGGTTGATATCGAGGAAAGGTATTTTTGCCTTTAGCGCCGTATACATGCTGCGACCACCGGCAATAAGAACATCGACATTCTGCTCATATACCATGTCAATCAGCTCGCGTGGGCTGCCCTTATCCAGCATCTTGGTTTCCTCACCCATGAGTTCACGGATGCGTGCCTTGTCTTCCTCGGTGGACTTGCCGGTGCCGGTGGCTACGACCTTCATCCCGAGGTCCTGCAGGGCAGAGATCACTGACCAGGATTTCACGCCGCCGGTATACAGCAACACACGCTTGTCCTTGAGACGTGCACGCCAGGGATCCAGGGCCTTGTCGAGCCTGGCTTCTTCGCGTTCGATCAGTGCCTCGGTACGGGCAATAAGATCTTCATCACCGATACGCGCGACAATATCACGTAGCGCCCTGGAAACATCCGTGGTGCCGTAGAAGCTACCCTCGAACCAGGGCGTGCCATATGACTCTTCCAGTTTACGGGCAACGTTGAGCATGGCCTTGGAGCAGACCATCATGTTGACATCTGCAGCGTGCATGGTCTGCACCTCGCGGTAACGGGTGTCACCCGAGAGCGTGCAGAGAATGCGTATACCGAGTTCGTCCAGCAGTGGCATGACATGCCACAATTCACCGGCAATGTTGTATTCACCAATCAGGTTTATGTCATAGACCTTGAACGGCTTGCCATCACGCTCCAGCAAAGCTGCCGGTATCTCGTCAGGCTCGCGCGTACCGATGACATGTTTAATCATCGACTCACCGGCAATGCGGTTGCCAAGGTTCTTGGTGCCATAGAAACCCGCTGCATCCACCGGTACTACGGGTGTTCCCCAACGTTCACTGGCTGTCTTGCATACCGCGTCCACGTCATCGCCGACCAGTGCGGGGACACAGGTGTTGTAGACAAACACTGCCGCAGGCGAATACGTGTCGATGGCCTGCTTGATGGAGTGGAACAGGCGCTTCTCGCCACGCCCCATGATCACATCCTGCTCGGTCAGGTCGGTCGTCATGCCAATTTTGTACAGCGCCGGTCCCGAGGTGCGGGTACCACGGTTGTCCCAGGAACTGCCGGCACAGGCAATGGGGCCATGAACGATATGCGCCACGTCAGCAATGGGTAACAGGGCAATCTGTGCACCATCGAAGGCACAGCCACCCGCCGTTGCGCCAGGCTTCGGCTTGGCGCAGCCGGATTTGGACTTCTTGTTGTGGGAACAAGCCGGTTCATCCAGCAACGCTGCGATGTCTTTTTGCTTCATTGGATCACCACCTATGTCGAGTTGATACAGGTACTGCAACCGCTGTGCCAATAGCTAACTGTCTGATTTGTTATAGGTTGCTAGCCGGACTTGTCGGGTTTGCGACAAGGATCGGGGGCGCTTGTGTGACAAGCATGGCGCTTATGCAACAGGCATGATGCAAGTGGCCTGCCTAACATGTTGAAGTTCTGTGCGATGCTGCCTGTATTTCTCTGGCACCTGCCTTGCATAAGACAGCCTGTCACTGGCTCTGGGTGTTGGTTATGAAAAGCGTTCTTGATTGGTCCGGTTATGAAAATGCGGGTGTGGGTGATGCCTATGCAGATATTCCGAAAACCGGTGGCGATTTTGCCAAAGCGGTAGCGGTATGTATTAACAGCCGCCACTGTGAAGACAAGAACAAGGGCGTGATGTGTCCCAGCTACCGGATCAGTGACAATCCCCTGCTCTCGACGGGTGGGCGAGTGAGACTGCTAAAACAGGCACTGAACAGTGCGGATGCCCTCGCCGCCTTCGACGAGTATGAAATGGCGGAAGCCATGGATCTTTGCCTGAGTTGCAAGGGTTGCAAAAGGGAATGCGAAAACGAGGTGGATATGGCCATGATCAAGATCGAGTATCTGGCCCAGCGACATGCGCGTCACCAGATACCATTACGCACCCGCCTGTTCGCCCATTTGCCCGGTCTGCTGGCGCGTTACCCTGCCTTGCGCACATTGATTGCCCTGCGCAACCGCTGGCCGGTACTGGCCTGGTTCGGGCAGCGCTGTCTCGGTATCGCCCGGCGACGACGTTTGCCCGAACCGGAACAACATCCGTTTGTCGACGACTGGAAAGCTCGCCCGGATCAGGAGACGCCGGACAACCACGATGGCAAGGCGGTAGTGCTGTTTGTCGATACCTTTACCCGCAACTTTGAGCCGGAAAATGCACGGGCCGCTATCGATGTGCTGGAGCAGTCAGGCTACCGGGTGCATGTCGCACAGGATAATCACAAGACGCCACTTTGTTGTGGTCGAACCTTGCTGGCCCATGGCCTGGTTGCTCAGGCAACAAGTAACGCGGAACGCGTCCTCGCCGCCCTGGCACCCTATGCTGAAAGCGGCATGCCGGTAATCGGTCTGGAACCCGCCTGTCTGTTGGCCATTCGCGATGACTACAAATTTCTTGGCCTGGGTGAGCTGGCGGAGAAGATTGCCCGCCAGGCCATCTTGTTTGAGGAGTTCCTTGCCCGTGAAAGTACCGCGAAGAAACTGCAGCTGGAGTTGCAACCTGTCCCTGGCCACGACACCCCTGCCCTGATCCACGGGCACTGCCACCAAAAGGCGGTCGGTGCGATGAAATCCATGCGCAAGGTGCTCAAGCTGATTCCGGAGTTTCGCTTCGAGCTGATTGAGAGTACCTGTTGCGGTATGGCCGGCAGCTTCGGCCTCGAGAATGAGCATGTGGAAAGCTCGCTGGCGATGGCCGAGCTTTCCCTGCTGCCCAGCATTCGCGAGCAACCGGATGCCGCGATCGTGGCGAATGGCTTTTCCTGTCGGCACCAGATCAGCGAGGCTACGGATCGCAGACCCGTGCACATCGCCCGCCTGTTACAGGCGGCAATGCGCGGTGCGTGGCCAGAACCTACCGGGGCAATGTCGTCCCGCGTTGCACATGAGCAAACGGGGAAGCTGCGCTAATTACAGCTGCACTTCTGCATCCGGCAATTGCTGAATTGCTGATTTTGCCGTATCGCTGAGCGGGTTTTTGTCCAGCTCCACTCTTGCCAGTTTGGCATTGGCGGAAAGATCGATGTCAGATAACTCATTACTGCTCAGTCGCAAATCCACCAGTTCCTTGTTTTGGCTCAAGTCGATGGTTTCCAGTTCATTCTTGTTGGCATAGATCTCTTCCAGCAACGGGTTGTTGCTGACATCGAGTTCGTCCAGCTCATTGATGAAGACCTCCAGGTGGGTAAGCGCGCTGCAGCCGCTGATATCCACAGAACCGAGTTCGTTATTGCCGAGGTAGACTTCTTCAAGCAGCGTATTTTTTGACAAATCAACTTTACCCAGTTCATTGCGAGTCAGATCCAGCAACTTGAGATTGGTGAGGTGCTCAATACCCCCCACGCTTTCTATGCCCTGTTTGCGGCAGCGCAGTTCAGTGACGTCCTCGGCATTTTCCTCGCCGCTGGCCAGTACACAGGCCTTGAATGCGTCATCTTCAAATTCGATATCGCTTAGTTTCATCTATACATCTCCCGTTTCTACTGTCTGATTCAAGCGGCCTCGG
>JASFJH010000102.1:0-7065 GCA_050122215.1 Granulosicoccaceae bacterium
GAAGTCTATGCTGCTCAGGATCATGTTACCCACCCCGGCGTGGCTTTTGACCAGTTCATACTCGGCGTGTTCCAGTTGCCGCGGCTTGGTGAGCAGTTCGGTCGGGACATGCAGCTTGCCAATATCGTGCACCAGCGACGCCAGGTGGATACCTTCGAGCTGGTGTCCGGACAACCCCAACTCCTTGCCAAGCACTGTGGCAAAATGGGCCACACGGCGTTGATGCCCCGCCGTGTAGGGATCGCGGGCCTCGGCGGCACTGGCAATGGCCTTCACGGTGTTGCTGAACGTAGTGTGCAGTTGTTCCAGGATAGTGGCGCACTCGACTGTGGCCGGATCCTGGATCTCCTCCATGATGTGTACCGAGTAGAGATAATTGTTCTTCTCATCCGCCATGACAAAAGAACGGATGTTATAGACTTCGCCGTTTCCCAGTTGATATGCCTGCCGGGTTTCTTCCGGGACGGGGGTTTGCATGAGTTCCTGGCAACCGGGCAGCGGGCCATCCTGCCTGGGAAATACCTCCCAGTAAGGCTTGCCGATTATTTCCAGAATACCGAGACCGGCCCTGCTGGCATAGGCCTGGTTGGCGCGGATGATCCGGAACTCCTTGTCATGCATGAAGATGGGATCACGAATGGCATCAAATACCTGTTCCCAGTCTTTGTACATGCGTTCCAGTTGCGAGAGTTCGAGTTTGTGCAATTCCCGTTTGCTCATGTTCTTCCCTTGTTGTTGTCCGTTGGCTGAAGGAAAGTTTCCCTTCTGCCAGTATTCGGCATCGCTAATCAGCAAGACTAACTATGGTAATAATAGTTGGATAGTGTGAGCTAGTAAACGTATTCACTGCTAACGTTAGCAGAGTAATGTTAACCCGTGTCTGGCCGGGCTCTAGTGGTTTTGTACGACCGACACGACGGCATCCGTGAGCCTGGCCAGATCATCGTCATTGATGACAAACGGCGGCATCAGGTAGATCAGTTTGCCGAACGGCCGTACCCAGACTCCGGCGTCGACAAAGGCCGCAGTGATGCGTTTCATATCGACGGGTTGCTGCATCTCGACGACGCCAATCGCACCGAGCACGCGCACTTCCTTCACATGTTCAAAGGCACGGCAAGGGGCGAGGCCGCGCTCCAGCCCGGCCTCGATACGGCGGATGTTTGCCTGCCAGTCTGATTCGAGTAGCAGGCGGATACTGGCTAGTGCCGCGCTGCAGGCCAGCGGGTTGGCCATGAAGGTCGGGCCGTGCATAAACACACCGGGCTTGCCCGCGTCGATGGTGGCCGTGACGGCATCGTTCGTGAGCGTGGCCGCAAGGGTCAAATAGCCACCGGTCAGTGCCTTGCCGATACACATGATATCCGGCTCGATCCCCGCGTGTTCGCAGGCAAACAGTTTGCCGGTGCGGCCAAAGCCGGTCGCGATCTCGTCGACGATAAGCAATACCGCGTACTTGCTGCACAGTTCCCTGGCCTTTGCCAGGTACTCGGCCGAGTAAAACCACATACCGCCGGCGCCCTGCACGACAGGCTCGAGGATCAGCGCCGCAGTGCGTTCGGCGTGTTCGCGCAGGGCCTGTTCGAGCGGCGCAATATCTTCATCAGTACAGGGTTCGCCGAACCGGCAGCGTGGTTGCTCGACAAATATTTGTTGCGGGAGGATGTCCTTGAACAGGCTGTGCATGCCGGTCACCGGATCGCAGACTGACATGGCGCCAAAGGTGTCACCGTGGTATCCGGCGCGCAGGGAAATAAAACGATGCCGCTCCGGGACGCCTCTCGCGGACCAGTACTGGATCGCCATCTTCATGGCGACCTCGACCGACACGGACCCGGAGTCGGAGAAAAATATGCTATCCAATGAAGCGGGGGTAATGTCGAGCAACTGGCGCGTCAACTCGATGGCTGGTTCATGGGTCAGCCCGCCAAACATGACATGCGACATCTTGTGCAGTTGGGCCTCGAGTGCTTCGTTCATCTGCGGATGGTTGTAGCCATGAATGACACACCACCACGAGGCCATACCGTCGATCAATTCGCGACCGTCGGCCAGTGTCAGACGCACGCCGCTGGCCGAGGCTACCGGGTAAACGGGAGCGTCCGAGTGCATGGGGCTGTACGGGTGCCAGATATGCTGTTGATCGATCTCGTTACTGTTCATGTCTGCAGCTTATAGCATAAAAAAAGGGGTCGGAGGTGTTTGCTACCCTCCGACCCCTTCCGGGTCTTGCTGTCGAAGCCGTGCTTATTTCTTGGCTTCGCGTTCCTTGGTTTCCTTGATTACGGCTTCGGCCACGTTCTTCGGGCACGGCATGTAATGCAGGAATTCCATGGAGAACTGGCCGCGGCCGGAGGTCATGGTACGCAGGTCGCCAATGTAGCCGAACATTTCTGACAGCGGGCATTCGGCCTTGATGCGTACACCGGTGGCACCCGGTTCCTGTGACTTGATCATGCCACGGCGACGGTTCAGGTCACCGATAACATCACCGACGTGATCTTCAGGGGTGAATACGTCAACCTTCATGATCGGTTCCATGAGCTGCGGACCGGCCTTTGGCATGGTCTGGCGATAGGCCGCCCTGGCAGCCTGCTCGTAGGCCATGGCCGAGGAGTCAACCGCGTGGAAGGCACCGTCGACGAGCGTGACCTTGAAGTCGAGACAGGGATAACCGGCGAGGACACCCTTTTCCATGCTCTGCTGGAAACCTTTTTGTACGGCCGGCCAGAATTCGCGCGGCACGTTACCACCGGTCACGACCGATTCAAACTGGTAACCACTGCCCGGTTCACCCGGCTCAATCACGTAGTCGATCTTCGCGAACTGGCCTGAACCACCGGTCTGCTTCTTGTGTGTGTAGCTGTCTTCAGTGCGCTGCGTGATGGTTTCGCGGTAGGCGACCTGTGGCTTGCCCACTTCGACTTCGACCCCGTGGGTACGCTTGAGGATATCAACCTTGATGTCGAGGTGCAGTTCGCCCATACCCTTGAGGATGGTTTCACCACTGTCTTCGTCGGTTTCAACCCGGAAGGACGGATCTTCCTGAACCATCTTGCCGATCGCGACACCAAGTTTTTCAGAAGCAGCCTTGTCTTTCGGCGCCACGGCAATCGAGATAACCGGGTCCGGGAAGACCATCGGCTCGAGTGTGCCCGGGTGCTTCGGATCACACAGGGTGTGACCAGTCTGCACGTTCTTCATACCGATGAAGGCAACAATATCACCGGCCGTACACTTATTCAGTTCATTACGCTCGTCGGCGTGCATTTCCACGATACGACCGATGCGTTCGGTCTTGCCGGTGAAGGTGTTCAGCACCGTATCACCCTTGTTCAGCTCACCGGAGTAAACACGCACGAAGGTCAGGGCGCCGAAACGGTCGTCCATGATCTTGAAGGCCAGGGCGCGGAAGGGTTCTTTCGCATCCACAGTTGCGACTTCGCCGGTTTCTTCACCTTCTTCATCGGTAATCGGCTGTGGCTTCACTTCGGTCGGGTTAGGCAGGTAATCGACCACAGCATCCAGCACGAGCTGAATACCCTTGTTCTTGAACGCCGAACCACAGTAAGTCGGGAAGAAGTCGAGGTTGATCGTACCCTTGCGGATGCAACGCTTGATGTCGTCGATCGACGGCTCTTCACCTTCGAGGTAGGCTTCCATCAGGTCGTCGTCCTGCTCCACGGCGGTTTCAATGAGCTTTTCACGCCATTCTTCAACCTTGTCGGCCATGTCGGCAGGAACATCTTCAATAGTAAAGTTTTCCGGCAGGCCCGAGTCATCCCACACGTAAGCCTGGCGGGTGAGCAGGTCAACCAAACCGGTAAACTGGTCTTCAATGCCGATCGGCAGCACCATGACCAGCGGGTTGGCACCGAGCACGTTCTTGACCTGGTCAACCACGCGGTAGAAATCACCGCCCATACGGTCGAGCTTGTTGACGAAGATAACGCGCGCCACTTCAGATTCGTTGGCATAACGCCAGTTGGTTTCAGACTGCGGCTCCACACCACCGGAGGCACAGAACACACCGACACCACCATCGAGCACCTTCAGGGAGCGGTACACTTCAATGGTGAAGTCCACGTGCCCGGGAGTGTCAATAATGTTCATGCGGTGGCCGTTCCATTCACAGGTAGTCGCAGCAGACTGAATGGTAATGCCGCGCTCGGCTTCCTGTTCCATGAAGTCAGTCGTGGCCTCACCATCGTGCACTTCACCGGTCTTGTGAATCTTGCCAGTCAGCTTGAGAATTCGTTCCGTGGTCGTGGTTTTACCGGCATCCACGTGCGCGAAAATACCTATGTTCCTGTATTTGGTTAAATCGGTCATGACTTTACTCTGTGGTTAATCCATACTCGAATGCGGCTTCCAGACCACGGCCAGCATTACACAAAAAAATTAAAAATCCCGGCCTGGCGGGATTTGGGCGCGCATTATAGAGCAAAATGGCCCGTGTGCGACACACCTGAACGGCTGAATATATATAAAAGGTGTCAATTTCCATGGGAAATCGGGGCGAATGAGAGCAAATTCAACCCCGTCGGCAGGATTTCTTCACATTTCTGGGGCCACACGGGGGCTGTCTGGCCGTGGTGTTACGCCGCGCCCGGCAACAAGTTGCCGCCAGGGAAGGGGTGGCCTACAAGGGGCTAGCCGAGCAGGGGTATGACCTTTGGGTCATAGACGGCGATATTCTCTTTTTTCCGCTTGGCCTGGTACATCGCGTCATCCGCGTGGCGGAGTAATTGCTCCCATTTCGCGCCATGCTTGGGATAGATGCTGATACCGATACTCATACTGACCGGAATGTCAGTATCCCCGATCGTACAGGGGCGACAGACGCGACTAATAATTTGTTCTGCGAGATGCAGGGCATCATCCTTGTCTGACCCTGGCAGCACCACGCCGAATTCGTCACCACCCAGGCGTGCCACCATCTCATTTTTGCGGATGATGGTCTGGAAGCGTTGGCTGATGATCTTGAGAAATTCATCACCAATATGGTGACCGTAGATGTCATTGACCTTTTTGAAGTCGTCAAAATCAATCACCATGATGCTGAATGTCGTGGATGACTGCTTTGCCTCATCCAGCGTATCGAGCAGCTTGTTTTCCAGCATCAGGCGGTTTGGTAACCCGGTCAGGCTGTCGTAGTGGGCCTTGTGTTGCAGTTCCGTTGTTCGCTTGTGCACCTTCTCGGACATATGGCTGAAGGCGCGAATCAGTTGTTGCATCTCCGTGACACTGATTTTCGGCAACAGGTGCGCGCGACGCTTGCCCGCGGCTTCTTCGCTAAATGCCGAGGAAAGAGTTGTGAGAGGTGATATGACTGTGCGTTGTAATGCCAGGTATCCTACAACAGTGAGTAAAAAGACAATCACCGAAAATAGCCAGAGAATGTTACTTATCTGGCTGGCCAGGTTGCCATACAAGACAACCTCTTTCGATGAGGCGGATTCGATCGATAAATCCAGTTCCGCCAGCATATCCCAGAGAGATTCAAATTCCGGTTGTACTGCGGTGCGCAGGAAGGGTGTATCTGTGCGCCATTTTTCACTGGAATACGAGGCCGCAACAACTTTGTATGCTTCGAACCATTTGGTTGCGGCAGTTAGCATTTCTTCATGTGATGCTTCTACCTGAATATCAAACTCTATTTCAGAACGTAGTGCCCCGATCCTGGACAGGTCGTCAATGACCTGCCGGTAGAGCAGTTCAATGTTTTGTTTTTGACCGCGCAATGAGTTTTCCGATTGGCTGAATGCCCCAAAACGATTGGCAACAAAGACACGAAATGCGCCGATCATCGTGATCCAGTTATCCTTGACGTGGTCGAAAAGTTTATACAGCTGCATCTGTTGTGCATTTTTCGAGGGCTGTAGTTGATCCAGTGCCAGCATCGTCGCAGTCTGGAAGGTCGTGTTCATGGGCAACATGACTTCATTCATCGTTGTACTTGCTGGGTGTAGCAAGGCGTGATCCTGGCGGATCGAGGCAAGCTTGTTGAGATCGACTTTTAGATTCTGCGACTTTTCTTCAATGTGATTGACGATTTCCAACCACTTCGGCTGCGTGTCTTTGAACAGTGTTTGCAGTGAACTGATGTGCATCAGGCTACTGTTCATTGTGCTATCAATTTTTTCCTGTTGCACCTTTGACGGTGTGATCATGAATTCCTGCAGCGTCTGGTTTGCCTGCCAGAGTGAAAAGCGAATGTTCTGAATAATGCGGGCAGACTGGTTCTTGATCAGCAGTTGTGAGGCAGACTGGTTCTGAACCCTGTAGGCATGATGGCTTGACCACCAGGCGGCAATAATGACGGTGGTGATAAAAAGGGTTGCGATTAGTAAATACCTGCCCTGTAAACTGGCAGGCAGGAATGCCTTGTTTTTAGATAGACCGGACATCTGGAATAGTCCCACCCCGTATTATTCATATTTTTTATTTTTATTTTTATTTTTTGAAATTATAGACCATATTTCCTCTCTTATATCGCAAAACGCAGCCATAAACGGGAACAATAGAGGGGTATCGAGAAAAGACCCGAACTCGGAAAAGAACTGTACTCAAACTTGTAAATCTTAAAAAATGATATAGTAAACAGTCTATTACGATTGGGTGCAAACAAGGCGATAGCGTGCCAGTATGATGCCTGTCAGGCAGCACGCTTGTATTTTCTGGCAGCGCGGGCTGGGTACCGTCGCCTGTACTATGCCTGGGCTACCGGGCCGGGGAGCATCACCGTATGTCACTAAATCGTCGAGCTTTTCTGCAAGCCATGCTGGCCGCGGCCTCAAGCCTGGTGCTGGCGCCCGTGCAGGGTGGGGTGGCCGCGGCACCGCATCGTCGCCTCATACCTTCTACGGGTGAATCGCTGCCCGTGATAGGCCTGGGCAGCTGGATCACGTTTGCCATTGATCCCGATAATGAGGCAGAGCTGTCGCAACGCGAACAGATCCTGCGGGAATTCCTGCGCCGTGGTGGTGGCGTGCTCGATTCCTCGCCGATGTACGGTACCGCACAGGCGGTGATCGGGCGGTGTTTGCGCCGCATCGCTGACCA
>JASFJH010000103.1:0-7045 GCA_050122215.1 Granulosicoccaceae bacterium
CGCTTGGTTTCATCCTGCATACCGTGAGGCTGCCGGCCGTATGGGTACTCGGTTTCTGGTTTGTGCTGCAGTTGCTCAATTCACTTATGACGGCCAGTGAGCAGGGTGGCGTGGCCTGGGGCGCGCACCTTGGCGGGTTTGTTGCCGGTGCCTTGCTCATTCCGCTGTTCAGCCACAAACCCGTCAAGTTGTTTGCCGGCAGGCGGCGCTGATGCGTTTCGGTATTGACTTCGGCGGCACCAAGATCGAGATCATCGCGCTCGATGATCGCGGTCGGGCCGTGTTGCGCGAGCGCGTGCCAACCCCTGCCGGTTATGCGCAACGCATCGAGGCAGTAGCGGGCCTGGTTGAATCGGCACGCGACTGCCTGGCCATCAGTGACTACACAATCGGCATCGCCACACCCGGTGCGGTATCGAGCAGGACCGGACGCATGAAAAACTGCAACTCGGTGTGCCTGAATGACCAGCCGCTGCGCGAGGACTTCGAACGACGCCTTGGCCAGCCGGTGCGCCTGAGTAACGATGCGAACTGTTTTGCCCTGTCCGAGGCGACCGACGGCGCCGCGGCCGGGGCGGCCTCGGTATTCGGCGTGATCCTCGGCACCGGGGTCGGCGGCGGCATCGTCATCAATGGCCGGCTCCACGAGGGGGCCAACGCGATCGCCGGCGAGTGGGGACACAATCCCTTGCCGTGGCCGCAGGATGACGAGCGACCCGGGCCGGCCTGTTATTGCGGCGGCCACGGTTGTATCGAAACGTTTTTATCCGGGCCGGGCATGAGTGCCGACCACGAACGGCGTACCGGCCTGCACATGACGGCCGAGCAGATCGCGGCCAACCTGGAGCACGGTGACGAGTCCTGCATCCAGACCCGGGAGCGTTACCTGTCGCGCCTGGCGCGGGCACTCGCGCATGTGGTGAATATCCTCGACCCGGAAGTAATCGTGCTCGGCGGAGGTGTATCGAACATGCAGGCGATCTATACACGGGTCCCGCAATACTGGCAGCCGTGGATCTTTTCCGACCAGGTGGAAACGAAACTTGTCTGCAATCAGCATGGCGATTCGAGCGGTGTACGTGGCGCAGCCTGGTTGTGGAATGAATAACATCGATGCGACTGGTTGCGGATAAGGGAATCAGGCAAAAGCGCCCTGGCACTGCTGCTTGCTGCCCTTATCGAACAAAACCTGTATTGAGGCAGTCAAAAAGATTATGGCCCGATATATCACGGTACTGACGCGTCTTTGTCTGTGTGTGCTTCTGTCATGCATGACAGTGGCGGCGTTTGCTGCCGAAACAAACTCAAGCCATGAAGCCCGTGAATTTGCGCAATGGGTCGAAGATTTCAAAACCTCGGCCAAGGGCCCCTTCAAGCAGATCCGCTGGTATTGCAGGGATGGGTCGATATTACCCCCCGGGGAGAATGTCTGCACCGGGCATGGTGGCGGCATTCAGCACGGCGAATGGAATGAGAAAGTCCTTCGCATGCGTGAGGCCGGTTACTTTATTGGCAATGTACTGGCCGCCGTGGACGCAAGCGGGCTGGTGGACGCCGATGCCGGCAGGGAAATAGTCCGCCAGATCCTTCTGGAGCGCTATCTGATCGCGGCCGATGACGGCTGGATCTTCCGCGGAGCGCGCTATTACCGTGGCGCCCTGCAGATAGAGGACGAGCTTGCCGGGGCGCGTCGCCTGCTTGTGGCAGTTGCCCGGGCCGGGCGGGGACAACCCAGGGACTACGTGTTGCTGCGCACGGCGGCAAAACTGCTGGCCCATGGTGAAGAGACTGCCGATCTTGCCCGGGTACGCAATTTGTCCAGCCAGCTTGGCGAACAGGATCCCGGCTTCGAAAAACTGCGTAATAAGATCCACTCACAACCCGATGCCGGGGATGCCGGGCGGGTACGCCAATACCTGCAGCAGGCGCCCAGCCAACTTCAGCCGGACTATGCACTACTGGCCTCGGCCATTGATGCTGTCTTCCGTGCCGAGAAGCTCGATGCCAGGCTGGCCGCCGTTGCGAGATCGCTACCTGCACGCCGGGTTGCTGACGAGTTTCACCGGGCGCGCGGCGTATTCAGGGACGAAATTGCCGCGACGCTGCGCCTGCATGCTGCCGCACGGTTACTCAAGTTGCTACGCGATGAGACACCCAACCTGGCAAGCGCGGTACAGTGGCTGGATGTGCTGGATGCAAGCCTTGCGCTCGAACAACAGGTGTTCACAGCAGGGGCGGAGTTACGCAACCAGCTGTCGGGAATGACCCGGCAACAGCGACTGGAACTCATTGGACAACTCGCCATGGCACTGTACGGCACGGGGGAACTGAGCCTGCGCCAGTGGCAGTCCGTGCAGGCAGCTCTCGCCAGACTCGAACACAGTGACGTGAGCCTGGCGGAGTATCGTGAACAGCTGCAATACCTGGGCAGGGTGAACCAGTGGGTGGAGCGCTGGTACCGGTTTCATTTTGCGCAATCTGTGCAGCACTTGGCAGCGATTGAACCGAAGATAAGCCGGTTTGTTCCGGAGCAGTTGCGCGGCGGTCCGGTGCTGCATTTTTCGAGCATACTTGATGGGCTGCTCAGTGATGCCAATCGGCTCGCCCGCGTTGAACACTGGATCTTTGCCAGGACCACGGGCAGTGGTATGCGTATGCTCAACCCCGGTCTTGCCCGGGGTGTACTGAAACTTGCCGGTGCGGCTGGCGGATGGACGGCCGGGCGGTCCGGGCTACAGGAAAACGGCATATACGTACTGCCCGAGACCACGGCGGAGCTGACGCCCGTGGCCGGCATCATGACGTTGGGTGAAGGCAATGCCCTGTCCCATGTACAGATCCTGGCACGTAACCTGGGGATACCGAATATTGTCATTGAGCAAAGCTTGCTGCCGGTACTGAGACCCTATGCCGGGCGCAACATTGTCATGGCGGTAAGCCCTGCCGGTCGCGTGGTACTGGAGCAGGATGGCCCGCAGTGGGAGTCCGTTTTTGGCACGTCCACGCCGCGCACGGAAGACAGGCTCAGCGTGGATACGGACAAGCTTGACCTGTCCTTTCAGCAGATACTGACACTGGATGAGATTCGCGCCCGCGATGCGGGCAGGATCGCCGGACCCAAGGCCGCCAATCTTGGCGAACTACGCCATCAGTTCCCGCACAGTGTACCGCAGGGCATCGTCATCCCCTTTGGCGTGTTTCATGCCTTGCTGCAACAGCCCGTCGCAGACGGGCAACAAAGCGTGTTTGGCTGGATGCAGGCGCGCTACCGGCAACTCGGCACATTACAAGGCGCGGCCTTTGAACAGCAGCGCGATGACTTTTTGCGTGAACTGCAACAGTGGATCCTGCACAGTGATCCCGGCAGCGAATTTCGCGCGCAACTGCGCGAGGCGCTGCAACAGCAGTTTGGCAGTGACACGGATTACACGTTGTTTGTGCGCAGTGATACCAACATGGAAGACCTGCCGGGATTTACCGGTGCAGGTCTGAATCTCACCGTGCCCAATGTAAAAGGCTTCGAGGCATTGCTGACGGCGCTGAAGCAGGTATGGGCTTCGCCTTTCACGAAACGCGCCTTTGCCTGGCGCCAGCAGCGCATGCTGGCGCCGCAACATGTCTATGTCTCCGTGTTGCTTATGCCGAGTGTGGCCGTGGAGAAGTCCGGAGTCATGGTGACCAGCGATATCACCCATGACAAGCCGGGCTGGGTGACGATCGCCGCCAACGAGGGTTTCGGCGGCGCAGTACAGGGGCAGGCGGCGGAAGAGTTACGGCTGCACCTTGCCAGTGGGGATGTGCAATTACTGGCGGAGGCGACTGCACCGCTGCGCCGGGTGCTCGGCGACAATGGTGGCATCAGTTCTGTGCCGGTCTCCGGCAGGCAGCGTGTGCTGTCCGCGGACGAGATCCAGCAATTGCGCAGGCTTGCTGATACCTTGCCACGCCGCTTTCCCATGTATGACGAGCAGGGCAGTCCGACGGCGGTGGATGTGGAATTCGGCTATCATCAGGGCAAACTCGTGCTGTTCCAGGCGCGCCCCTACCTGGCGAGTCGGCAGGCCATGCAGAGTCAGTACCTGCGGGAGCTGGATAGAGGACTGCGTGCCACAGCCGATCATCGGGTCAGGCTGGATGCCGTGCCACTGGAGTGATCAACATGAAGAGGTTCTTGCTGGCATCCTGTCTGTTGCCGCTCGTTATCGGTTCTGGCGTCCATGCCTACCCGATTGACGCCGCTCCCGATACCGGGATTCAACGCCTGGAGGGTTATCGCCAGGCGCAGATAAACGAGGACGGCCGGTTGTTGCCACCGGGTGCCCGGCTTGCCACGGCGCAGGTCAATTTGCGCCTGACAACCCGCCCCGACTTGCAACTCCCACCGGTCGACAAGGAGTTCAGCAGTGAGTTGGTGAAACTGTTGCAGGATTTATCTGCACAGCATGCCGATGATTTTGGTGTCGCGGTGCTGGATCTGACAGACCCCGCCAAACCGGTATACGCCGAGCACCGTGCCACCCGGCGTTTCTATCCGGGCAGTGTCGGCAAGATCGGGATTGCCATGGGGTTGTTCCAGGCACTGGCCGATGCCTGGCCGCAGGATACCGCGGCGCGCAGAAAGGTGTTGCGCGAAACCATCGTCACCGCGGACGAATTTATCGGTCGTGATCATCACAAGGTACCGGTCTGGGATGGTCAGCGCCTTTACAGCCGCAAGCTCGAAACGGGTGACCGTGCCAACCTGTGGAGCTGGCTCGACTGGATGCTGTCTGCAAGTTCCAATGCCGCGGCCTCGATGGTGGCCAAGCACATGATGATGCTGTCGCAGTTCGGACACCGGTATCCGCTCGATAGCGCGGCTGAGCGCAGGTTCTTTGAAAAAACACCGCGTGAGGAACTTGGCAGGCTGTTGGCCAGGGCCTTCCAGAATGGTCTTGATGGCAGCGGTCTTGATGCCAGTCAGTTTCGCCAGGGCAAATTTTTTTCCAGCACCGGCAAACGCCGCGTCCCGGGCCAGTCAAGTTATGCGACACCACGCGAATTGATGCGTTTCCTGTTGCACCTCGAGCAGGGCAAGGTCGTCGACCCGTTTTCCAGCCTGGAAATCAAGCGGCTACTGTATCTGACGCAGCGGCGGATTCGCTATGCGTCATCACCGGCCCTGGATGATGCGGCGGTCTATTTCAAATCCGGCTCGTATTATCGTTGTCGAAATGAATCGGATTCAAGCTGTCAGAAATACCAGGGTAACGTGCTTAACCTGCTTAACTCGGTCGCAATCATTGAATCACCGGCAGGGGATCCCGACGGCCTGTTCTATATGGTGGTGATAACGTCAAACGTGCTCGAGCAAAATGCAGCCGTACTGCATCAGAGTATCGGCACGTACTTACAGCGTTTGCTCGAGAGACGCCATGTGGGCAGGTGAAGATTTAACGACCAGGTCATCCATGGCGACGATGAGTTGTTCCAGCCATTTGCTGCCGTGGTTGTCATTGGCAAGCGCGACGGCAATATAGCGATGGCCATCACGTTCGACGATGGCGCTGTCGGCATGCCAGTGTCGCCAGCTACCTGACTTGCGGTACACCTGCGCGCCGGGCCGGTAATTATTCAGCCCCCTGACAAACTTGTGATTGATCCCGGGCCTGCCCAGGATGGCTTTCATCTCTTTGCTGAGTGCCGGTGATACGAGCTGCCCGGTTTCCAGCAGGTAGTAGAACCGTGCCACCTGGAAGACATTCGCACCATGCGACAGGTTGTGCAGGGGGTCACGTTTGAAGGCGGGGTGCTTGCCGTATTCCTTGCCTACCCACAGCCCACCGTCATGCTTGCTGTCATACAGGGCGTAACGGGGAGACTGCAGCAGGTCAACCAGAAATTCCTTGCCGACGCGGTTCAGCATTGTGGTGGCGGCCCGGTTCGACGAATAACGGATCATCCTGACCAGGGTTTCGCGGGTCCCGGCATCGAGCTGCATATCGCCGCGTTCGATACGGGCGAAGGCACCCAGCAGGATGGCGATCTTCGGCAGGCTGGCGGCATACATCATCTCGCGACCGTTGATGGAGGCGAGCCGGGGGTGTTGTGCATCGGTGATGTCGACCAGCGCGACGGCCAGCTTGCCCTGCCGGACGGCCTTGTCGAGAGCCAGTTTTATCACGGCCTTTTCCAGATCATGCTGCAGGCGGGCATCGCGGCTGTCCGCCAGTTTCGGCAGGGATCGATCGGCAGCGGCGGGAAGGGCGACAAATGCGGCCAGAAATACAACGATAAATAGTTTTCTTAACACCATACCCATGCAAGTATAATGGAGATCCGGCCATCTACAAAGCACTGGTTCATAAATTACCCATTGTTTTTAATGAAAATTTCCTCCCCACAGCCGTTATCCGCCGATGGCCCGATTCGCCCGGGGCTGCGCACGGCCGTATTATTCGCCAATTTCTTCCTGATTATTATGGCGTTATACCATCTGAAGCCGGCCAGCCGCTCACTGGTGCTGGAGTCTCTGGGTAGCCAGTCGCTCCCCTATATCTGGATTGCCTCGGCGGTGACGCTGTTCGTGCTGATCAGCGTGTATCACCGGATTCTCAGCCATTACAGCCGGTTGCAGGTGGTACTGGGCAGTTGCGTCGTGTTTATCCTGGCTCTGATATTACTGCGCGTGATGCTGATCTTTTCCGACAGCATTGCGCCGGTGGTATTTTACGTGTTCGTGGATATCTTCGGCGTGGTGCTGGTAGAGCAGTTCTGGAGCCTGACCAACAGCATTTACAGCACCGAGGAGGGCAAGCGCTGGTATGGCCTCGTGGGTACCGGCGGCCTGGTGGGCGGTGTTGCCGGGGGCGGAGCCGCGGCGCTGGTGATCAGCTATACGCCGTTGCAAACCCCCGACCTGCTGCTCGTAGCGGCGCTCATCATCGGCGTGATTTACTGGCTGACGCGGCTCATGGCCCGCTTTCGCATGTACGTGGAAAAAATGCCGCATCATGCCGGTGATGACCTGAAGGGTGGCTTGCGGGCACTCAGTCACAACCGGTAT
>JASFJH010000104.1:0-6995 GCA_050122215.1 Granulosicoccaceae bacterium
CCAGTGGCGATTATAGACGAAAAAAGTGGGCAGTTTGCAGTGGGCAGTTTGCAGTGGGCAGTTTGCAGTGGGCAGTTTGCAGTGGGCAGTTTGCAGTGGGCAGTTTGCAGTGGGCAGTGGGCAGTGGGCAGTGGGCAGTGGGCGAGTACGGTGTTAACAATGTGATACAACAAGAATCACTTTACACCTCACACCCTGCCCTGGCCCCGTACACTCCATTCTTTGCAATTGCGCATACACTGCCGACTGATGACTTGCCTGACGTTTCGTCAGGCAAGCTTACCGTGGCACTGTTTGTATTTCTTGCCGGAACCGCACGGGCAGGGATCATTACGCCCGACCTTGGGGGTTTCCCTTGTAAAGGGGGCCTGCTCCGCTTCCCCGGCTTCGGCTTGCGCACCCTCGCCTTCTATTGCCACAGCCTCATCGTGCTGGAAATGCATCTCGCCTTGCCGGCGACGCTGTTCCTCGACGGCCTCGACATCTTCCTGGTCGCGGATCTGGACCTTGGCAAGAATACCGATCACGTCATGCTTGATGCGTTCGGCCATCTCGCCAAACATCTGGAACGCCTCACGTTTGTATTCCTGCTTCGGATTTTTCTGTGCGTAGCCGCGCAGACCGATACTCTGACGCAGATAATCCATCGCCGCGAGATGTTCTTTCCAGTAGGAGTCGAGTACCTGTAGCATGACTGCCTTTTCAAAATGCCGCATGACATCGCTGCCGGCCTGAGCTTCCTTGTCGCGATAAACCTGTTCAATGGCTTCTACAATACGCTCGCGCAGTCCCTGTTCATCAAGATCAGCTTCATTCTCGAGCCAACCACGAATATCGAGCGGCAGCAGGTACTCGGCTTCAATCGTCTCTTCAAGCCCCTCCACGTTCCACATGTCATCCGGGCTATGTGGCGGAATATATTCATCGATAACATTATTGACGACGTCGACACGAATGCTGTCAATGCGTTCCTTGATCTCCTCTGCGGCCATGAGTTCTTTGCGCATCTCGTAGATTTCCTTGCGCTGGTCATTGGCGACATCATCATACTCGAGCAACTGCTTGCGCATATCGAAGTTATGACCTTCCACCTTGCGCTGCGCATTCTCGATGGCTTTCGTGATCCAGCGATGCTCGATCGCATCCCCTTCCTGCATACCGAGGCGCTGCATGATCGCGGCAACGCGATCCGAGGCAAAGATACGCATCAGGTTATCCTGCAGAGATACATAGAAACGACTTGAGCCCGGATCACCCTGACGACCGGAACGTCCGCGTAACTGGTTATCGATACGCCGCGATTCGTGGCGCTCGGTACCGATAATGTGCAGACCACCCAGTGCCAGCACTTCATCGTGACGTTTCTTCCAGTCACTGCGGATCTGCTCGACTTTTGCCGCATCCGGATTCTCGCCCAGCGCCTTGATCTCGACATCCGGGTTCCCGCCGAGCACGATATCCGTGCCGCGGCCCGCCATACTCGTCGCGATCGTGACCGCGCCGCTGCGGCCGGCCTGGGCGATAATTTGCGCTTCGCGCTGGTGCTGCTTGGCATTGAGGACTTCGTGCTTGATGCCGGCCTTGTTCAGTAACTGCGACAGGTATTCAGATGCCTCGATGGAGGCCGTACCGACCAGTACCGGCTGCCCCTGCTGCTGGCAATCATTGACATCCTCGATCACCGCGTTGAACTTTTCCTGTTGGCTCAGGAACACGAGATCGGGAGCATCTTTACGTATCATCGGCCGGTGAGTCGGGATCACCACGACTTCCAGGCCGTAGATTTGCTGGAACTCGAATGCCTCGGTGTCCGCGGTACCGGTCATGCCGGCCAGCTTGTTGTACAGGCGGAACAGGTTCTGGAAGGTGATCGAGGCGACCGTGCGGCTTTCACTCTGGATCGGCACCCCTTCCTTGGCCTCGATCGCCTGGTGCAGACCTTCCGACCAGCGACGGCCCGGCGAAGTACGGCCGGTAAACTCGTCAACGATCACGATTTCGTTATCCTGCACTACGTAGTGCACGTCACGCTGGTAGACCGCGTGGGCACGCAGTGCCGAGTCGATATGATGCATGAGCATAATATTCGCGGCATCGTACAGGCTTTCGCCTTCATCCAGCAGGCCAGCTTCAACCAGCAACCGCTCAACATGCTCATGGCCCTGTTCGGTGAGCAACACGGATTTGCTCTTTTCTTCGACCGTGTAGTCGCCTTCGGCCTCCTCGCTTTCCTGCTTGCTCAGCTTCGGGATCAGCGTATTGATCTTCTGGTACAGTTCGGAACCGCCTTCCGCCTCCCCGGAGATGATCAGTGGCGTGCGCGCCTCATCGATCAGGATCGAATCGACTTCATCGACGATGGCGAAATTGAGTTCGCGCTGCATCTTGTCTTCCAGCGCGAAGGCGAGGTTGTCCTGCAGGTAGTCAAACCCGAACTGGTTGTTCGTACCATAGGTAATATCGGCGGCATAGGATTCGCGTTTCGCATCGATAGTCATGCCCGCCGTGATGACTCCTACCGACATACCCAGGGCGTTATATAACGGCTGCATCCATTCGGCGTCGCGGCGGGCGAGGTAATCGTTGACGGTGACCACATGCACACCTTTGCCACCCAGTGCATTCAGGTAGACGGCGAGCGTTGCGACATAGGTCTTGCCTTCACCGGTGCGCATTTCGGCGATCCGGCCATCGTGCAGGACCATCGCCCCGATCATCTGCACATCGAAATGGCGCATACCCATGATGCGCTTGCCTGCCTCGCGCACCGTGGCAAAGGCTTCCGGTAACAGTTCATCGAGAGAGGCGCCCTCGGCCAGGCGTTGACGGAATTCGTCAGTCTTGCCACGCAGCGCATCGTCACTCAGCGCCTCGAAATCAGGTTCCAGGGCGTTGATGCGCTCAACCGTTTTGGCATAGGACTTGATCAGTCGATCGTTGCGACTGCCAACTACCTTGCGAAAGATTTTACTAAGCATGAATGTGTCAAGAGTCAGTGTTGTTATCGTGGTGCGGCCCTGCGCTCCCTGCGGCTGCAGCTAACTGCCTGTTGCCCATATATATTCGGGTCTTCTGGCAAGTATAAAAACCACGGTACTGTAGGGAAGATTCAGGCCAAGTGCAAATGCCTCAGCGGGCCGCCTGAATATACTCCGAGGGATTCACGGAACGGCCGTTTTTGAGCACCTCGAAATGGACGTGAGGACCGGTGGAACGACCGGTTGAGCCCATCAGCGCCAGGGTATCGCCTTTCTCGACCTTGTCACCCACTTTCACGAGGATCTTGTGATTATGGCCATAGCGGGTGGCAATACCATTGCCGTGTGTGATCTCGACGAGATTGCCGTAACCGTACCGCTCCGAGGCCCAGGTCACCACACCGGCACCCACTGCCACGACCTCGGCGCCATGCTTGCCGGCAAAATCGACACCGGCGTGATGTTCGCGCTTGCCGGTAAACGGGTCCGTACGCATGCCGTAATACGAGGAAATCCAGCCCTTCTTGATCGGCCGCCCGGCCGGCAGTGCCTGCTGTTGCAGGTTCCGGTTCATCAGCATCGTTTCGAGTACGCTGAGCTGTTCGCTGCGGTCATCAAGCTGACGGGACAATGCATCGAGTTCCTGGATGAAATCCGGCACTTCCGGGGTCACGAGTTGCTCGGCCATCTGCGGGCCACCCTGGGCCGGCTCGGCATCAAAATCGAACTCGCCCTTGTCGAGCTTGGCTATCTCGGTCAGGCGACGGCCCAGCGCATCAAGCCGGATAACCCGCGCCTGCATCCGGCCCAGCTGCTGTGACAGCGCGGTAATGTTACGCTCTGCCTCTGCCTTGGCCTGCGTGACCGCCTCGCGGTGCGAGGCGAGTTCGGCGCGCATTTGCTCGGTCACCGGATCGAAACCCGCTACCGAGGACTGCTTGCCAAACTGGTAGCCGCCAAAGACCAGGGCAGCCGGCACAGCCAGCAGGACAAAACCGGCCAGCGCACAACGCACCCGGCTCATTTGCAGACAGGCAACCCGGCCTTTCTGTTTGGTGAAAAATACGATATTCATATTCTTCTCAATCCAAGCATCCCGTATAGTGTAAGTATGAACCTTGTTTATCGACCGGCATGACGAAACCTCACAACACATCCGCCCGTGTAGGCCGCATTCTGCGTACCGCTTCCGGTTCGCTGGCCAATTCGCTCGCACACGCCGAGCGACTGCAACGCCTCGATGCCATTATGGCAAAACACCTGTCGCCCGATATCATCGGGCATTGTCGTGCCGGAAACCAGCGAGGCAATACCCTGGTTATCCATGCCAGCAGCCCTGCCTGGGCTGCCAAGCTACGTTTCCTTGCCCCGCAACTGTTGCGCGCCTTGCAACATGAAAACGGCCTGTCGCGGCTACAGCGGATCGAGGTCCGCATCCAGCCTGAAAACCGGCCAGTGGACCCGGCGCCGGGCAAAGCAGCAACTATCAGTGATGCCAGCCGGCAACACCTGCAGGCTATGGCGACGACGGTCAGCGACCCGCGCCTGCGCGATGCCCTCAAGCGCCTCGCGAAATCCTGACTGCCAGGGACAACAAAACCGGCCCGTTTTTATAAACCTATCATAAAAACAAGCAAGTACAAGTTTTCCTGACAGTAAAACCTGATGAAAATTGGCTAATTGGCGTGAACCGGCTTGGAGAATGAGATCGGCAACTGCTCCGGATCTTCGAAAGTCACCACTTCCCAGGCGTCGGTATTGACGAGCAGTGTCTGTAACAGGCGATTATTCAGGGCATGGCCGGATTTATAACCGCTGAAAGCGCCGATCAGGCTGTGTCCAAGCAGGTAAAGATCGCCGACTGCGTCAAGGATCTTGTGTTTAACGAACTCGTCCTCGTAGCGCAGACCATCTTCATTCAAAATACGGTAATCATCGACAACGATCGCATTGTCGAGGCTGCCACCCAGTGCCAGGTTCTGTTCGCGCAGGCGCTCAACATCCTTGAGCAGGCCAAATGTGCGCGCCCGGCTGACTTCCTTGACGAACGAGGTGGTCGAGAAATCCAGTGACGCGGTACGTGTATGGGTCTGGAAAACAGGGTGATCGAAATCAATGCTGAAACTGACCTTGAAGCCGTCGAAGGGGTCGAATCGCACCCACTTGTCATCTTCCTCGACGACTACCGGCTGCTTGATGCGCACGAAACGCTTCGGCGCATTCTGCTCTTCGATACCGGCCGATTGGATCAGGAATACAAACGGCCCCGCGCTGCCGTCCATGATCGGCACTTCCGCGGCACTCAGATCCACATAGGCATTATCAATGCCCAGGCCTGCCATGGCCGACAATAAGTGTTCGACAGTGGAAACACGGCTGTCATTGCGGCACACGGTTGTGCAAAGCTGGGTATCACCGACAAACTCGGAACGGGCCGGGATATCTACCGGCTCGTCGAGATCGACACGACGAAACACGATCCCGGTATCGGGAGCCGCAGGCCGAAGTGTCAGATATACTTTTTCACCTGTGTGCAAACCAACGCCGGTGGCGCGGATGACATTTTTGAGCGTACGTTGCCTGATCATTTAATATTTATTCTTTAATGACTTACACCCTGTACAAGGGCAAAAACAGGACAAAAAACCTGCAAATATATCGGGCATATTAGCACAGGCCATTACGTGGTGCCTAGTGAAAAGGCACACAAAGCCGTAAGCAAAGGAGTCAGACCCGGGGTGGAGGGGGATACCCCGGGTCTCTCCAGTGACAGCCCTATATATAATAGTATGCTGTCATTTCGCACAGCGTTCAGTCCGCCTGTCGGCGCAGGAAGGCCGGGATATCGAAATACTCCATATCGTCTTTTTGCGCCGGCGCCATCTCGTCACCCGAGGCCCGCTTGCGGATCACGGTCGGGCGATCCAGCTGCTGGTAATCAGGGGCAACCGGCTCCGGCGTTTCCACAACCTGTAACGGCTTGTCTTCACGCCTGAAGTTGTGGTTACCCAGGCCGGTAGCAACCACGGTGACGCGCAACTCGTCCTGCATCTCCGGGTCGATAACCGTGCCCACCACGACCGTGGCATTTTCCGCGGCAAATTCGCGAATGGTCTCACCCACTTCCTCGAATTCACCAATCGACATATCCAGTCCGGCGGTAATGTTGACGAGGATGCCGCGTGCTCCGGACAGGTTGACGTCTTCCAGCAACGGGCTGCCGGCGGCCTGTTCCGCGGCCAACTGGGCACGGTTCTCACCACTGGCGCTGGCAGAACCCATCATGGCCATACCCATTTCCGACATAACGGTGCGTACGTCGGCAAAGTCGACATTGATCAGGCCCGGCCGGGTGATCAGTTCGGCAATGCCCTGCACCGCATTGAACAATACGTCGTTGGCCGCCTTGAAGGCATCCAGCAAGGTCACGCTCTTGCCCAGGACCTGTAGCAATTTGTCATTCGGGATCGTGATTAACGAATCGACATGCTTGCCCAGTTCATCGATACCATCCGAGGCTACCGTGGTGCGCTTCTTGCCTTCGAACGGGAAGGGGCGTGTTACCACTGCCACCGTCAGGATACCCATCTCTTTGGCAATTTCAGCAACCACTGGTGCGGCACCGGTACCGGTACCACCACCCATGCCGGCAGTGATGAACAACATATCTGCACCTTCGATGGCATCACGAATCCGGTCCCGATCCTCAAGTGCAGCCTCGCGGCCAATTTGCGGGTTGGCACCGGCACCCAGCCCCTTGGTGATATTCGTACCAAGCTGCAGACATGTCTTTGCTGCCGAGTTTTTCATCGCCTGTGCATCAGTATTGGCACAGATGAAATCAACACCCTCGATATCCGCGGCCAGCATATGCTGCAAAGCATTACCACCACCGCCACCGACACCGATGACCTTAATTACAGCGCTCTGGCTGTATGCATCCATTAGTTCAAACATCATAATTCCCCTCCAGTTGCTTCACGAAATAATTACTTGTTCATTAATAGCGGTTTCAGA
>JASFJH010000105.1:0-6980 GCA_050122215.1 Granulosicoccaceae bacterium
TATAGCCAATATTGTTATAGGCCTGGGCCGGCTTGATGACCCCGGTAAGCAGCTCGAAAGCCTCGTCGTACCGCCCGAGCCATGCCAGCGAGATACCCAGGTTATTTGTCAGATAACTATCTTGTGGCGCATGGTTCAAACCAGTTCGAAGCACACGTTCGGCTTCTGGATATTGATGCGCCATGATTAGCGAATAGCCAAGATTGTTTAGCAACATGGGGTAACCCGGCAATATATCCAGGGCTTTTCGATAATGCCCCACTGCAACCGGATATTGCCCTTCAAGATCGGCAATAATCCCCAGGGCGTTCCATGCGCGCCAGCGTTCAGGGCTTATAGTGACTGTGCGGGTTAAATCTGTTTTTGCTTGTTGGTATTTATGTAATTGCAGCCGACTGATCCCACGCCCCTCGAGTGCTTCTGCATCTTCGGGCGTATTTTGCAGAACGCGGCCATAATATTGTTCCGCGAGGTCTGGCCGGCCAAAATCCATCGATAGCCGCGCGCTACCCATGAGAGCGCCACGGTTTCCCGGGTCATTTTTGAGTATCTCCTCGTAACGAAACAGAGCTTCAGCAGGTTTTCCCGATTCTTGTGCAAGCTTTGCCGCCTGTGCGGCTTCAATTACATCTTGTCCGGTTGTTTTTTCACTAACTGGCTGTGCCGTGGTGGCACAGCCATTGAGCAGACCGGTTACGACAAGAAATATTGCAGCAGCAAGATATTTCCAGAGCTGAGACTCACGCATTGGCATCCATAAACTGGCGCATCGCAACCTCATAGTTCAGGAAATCCTTGCCGAGTACAACCCGCAGGTCAATATCACTCCGGTTCTCCCGGGTTTCTTTCAAGGTTGCCTTGACTGGCAATTTCGCGGCGAGTTGTTGAGCATCCTCACGCCGTCCTTTTGCAAAATAAATTACCGTTTCCTGGTAGGCGAAGTTGTCCGCGTTTGTGACTCGCCTTATGGAATCACCACGACTTACCATTACACTCCGCAGCAGGCGAGCCATGCCATTACGACCATTGCCATTGGAGATTTCAACTGTTGCGGAAACCGGGTTGACAGCATCATTCATTTCCCAGGCATACAATGTACTGCGCACATCGGGGGCGTGGGCAACCACATCCTTGCCAAGCACGACGCGCACATCAATGTCCTGCCGGTTCTGACTGGTCTGAGCCAACTGCACCTTCATAGGGAACTGGCTGGCCAGATGTTCTGCCTGTTCCCTCATGCCACTGCCATAATAAATTATGGTATCCGTGTAATTAAATGCTTTTGCATTGGTGAGCCTGACGACACGCTCTCCCCTGCTCTTTAAATGCTTGCCCAGCAGTTGGGCCATGCCATTCCAGCCGTTGCCATTGGATACCTCGATTGTGTACTCAAAGCCGCCCTGAACGGTTACAGATGATTCACTATCGGCCACCTTTACTATGTGCGCTTTAGCCAGTGTCTTATCCACATCAATGGTGGCAATAGCCGGGGACTTCTGCACCGGTACTTCGCTGGCCTTGTGAGGCTGTTCCATCGCCTGTACGTCGCGGCTTTCCATCTGGCTGATGATTTCACTGGCCGGTATCAGACCTCGATCCGCAATGGCAACATCAGTTTCACCTGTTGTTGCGCGGACGGCTACGTCAGTGGTCGTTTCGGCTGAAACCATATCCGCCCGGGGCGACTTAGATGCTGCTTCAGCCGGTTCCTCGAGCTGGCTGCTAATATCGATGGCAGGGAACAGTCCACTGTCGGCAGCAGCGACCTCGGTCACGATTGCCGGTTCTCTCACGACCACGTCAGTGCTTGTTTCGGTTGCAACCACATCTGCCTGTGGCGGTGCAGCAACAATTTCGACTGGCTCAGTGGCCTCGCTGCTGATATCGATGGCAGGGAACAGTCCACTGTCGGCAGCAGCGACCTCGGCCACGATTGCCGGTTCGCTCACGACCACGTCAGCGCTTGTTTCGGCTGCAACCACATCTGCCTGTGGCGGTGCCGCAACAATTTCAACCGGCTCAGCAGCCTCGCTGCTGATATCGATGGCAGGCATCAGTCCATTGTCAGCAACCGCTACCGGTGTCGCAGCTCGCGGTTCCTCCGTGACCACGCCACGAGTCGTCCGGGCTGACGCCTCAGTTGCCTGTGATGGTATAGCCGTTTCCTCAACGGCCATGTCAGTGCTTGTTGTGGCTGCAACCATATCCGCTTGTGGCGGCTCTGCGACCACGTCAGCCGGCTCAGCAGCCTGGCTGCTGATGTCAATGGCAGGGAACAGTCTGCTGTCGGCAGTAGCGACCTCGGTCACGGATGCCGTCTCGCTCACGGCCACGTCAGTGCCCATTTCGGGTGAAACCGCATTCGCTTGGGGCAGCGTTGATGGCGGTTCACCATGATGCGCGATCCGGGTGGGCGTTTCGCTGGCCGGTTTTACCTCAACAGCGGCGACTTCAGTAGCAATAGCCCCTCCTGCCGGTGTTGTTACAGCAGCAGTGGTGCTATCAGTTGTCCTGGGCTTTTCAGCAATACCGGAGCCTTGCACGCTGGCAGTCTTGTCCGGAGCAGCTACTTCATTATCAGCGATATTCCAGCCATGACTCTTCGCCAGTACCAGGTTTTGCTTGATAAATGCGTTATCAGGGTCTTTCTTTAATGCCAGGTTCAAAACCTTGATCGCGTCTGCATCCCGGCCTTGCAGTAAAAATGAATAGCCGAGATTACTCAAAATACGTGGTGATTCGGGGTCGAGTCTCAGCGCCTTGTAGTAATAGCTTACCGCGACATCATAACGGTTTAGTTTGTCATAACAGGCGGCGATACCATTCAATGCATTGATGGACTTACCGTTATATCGGAGTTCCGACTGAAATGCGTCAAGCGCCAGACCATAACGTTTTTCAGCAAAATAACGCTTTCCCATGTCATAATAAGACAGGTTACTGGCGCCGGTGAAATCGCCCTGCGCCCGGTAAAGCGGCTGCACATTACTATAGGAAGCAACATCACCCGCGCAGCCGGCAACCACCATCGCGCTTGTAATTAATACTGTGCTTAATCTTAATTTTGGCGAAAATTTAGTGGCCATATCACACCTCGCATGAAATATTATTAACCGCCAGATACCGCCTTGAATCCCTTGACGATTTGCACCAATGCCGGCCCAAGAATAACCAGGAACAATGCCGGAAAAATAAAGAACAGAATTGGAAAGATCAGCTTGACCGGCAGCTTGGCTGCCTTCTCACGTGCCCGCTGAATGCGCTTGATTCGCATATCATTCGAGTGTTCACTCAAGGCACTGGCAACACTGGTACCAAAATGTTCTGCCTGTATCAGGAGTGTTGTCAACGCTACTACATCTTCAACACCGGTTCTGTCTGCCAGTGAGCGTAACGCTTCCTCCCTGCTCTTGCCTGCGCGTAGCTCGAGGCTTAGCACATTGAACTCACCGGCCAGTTCGGGGTGACTTACAATCATCTCCTGGCCTACGCGTTGTATCGCTGCATCAAGACCTAGCCCTGCCTCAACGCACACAACAAGCATATCCATTGCATCAGGGAAAGCCTCAATAAAACGCAACTGGCGATGCCGCACCTTCCTGAGAATATACAAATCCGGCAAATAGAAACCAACAATTGCCGCAGGGAGAAGAACCGTGAGCGCAAACTTCTGGTTCAGTACGAATCCCGGTGCAACAGCAAGAAACGGGGAGGCGAGTAAAACAAGGGCCAGAATGAATAATGGCGCCAATGCAAGCAAAAGCTTGCTGCCAAGAAATATGGGTAATGCATTGGGGCCACGGAATCCAGCCCTGATCAAGCGGGTTTTTAGTTGTGAGCGTTTCCAACCCTCTTTCGGCATAATTATTTTGGCAACAGGCTCAACCCAACGCACCGTGAATTCACCTTCCTGGTGTACGTTATGCGCCTCGGCTGTTTCAGTTATAGCCTGGAGACGTCGTTGGACGGGACTCATACCCCGCATCAACCATTGCATAACACCGAAAAACAGCAATGATGTGGCGATAAATACGAGTATCATCGTCACATTGTCCAGGTTACCACCCGTCAAATTCTCTAATAGTGCGATAAAGTCTTGCATCAGCTTCCCTTCATATCCGGAAGTTAATCATGCGTCGAATAACCAGGTAACCGACCACCATCAGGACGATCTGTATACCAATAATAATTCGCCCCAGCGGCTCATCCAGTAATGATGCCAAATAACCTGGATTAAATATGCTTACAGCACCTGCAACAACAAAAGGTAATGCAATCAATATACGCGCCGAGAGCCGCATTTCACTGGCCTGGATTATCACCTCCCTGAAGGTCCTGGCGCGTTCTCTCATTACGGACGCAATCCGGTTTAATACCTCAGCGAGGTTACCCCCTGTCGTTCTTTGAACCAGAACCGCCGTTATAAAGTACTGGACTTCTTCGCTACCAACGCGATCACCAAGATTGTAAAGCGCATCTTCGAGTTCCAAGCCGTAATTCATTTCATCAAATGTTTGTCCAAATGCAGTACCTATGGGATCGGCCATCTCAACAGACACTGATTTGAGTGCGGCAGAAAACGGGTTGCCTGCGCGCAGGCTACGTGCAATATAGTCAAGTGCATCAGGCAATTGCTCATCAAAGCGCCGCATGCGCTTCTTTCTACGGTAAATAATGTAGAAATACGGAAGTGAAATACCAACAATAAGACCGATAACAATACATACCAGTATGGGTAATGGCGACAAAAAGCTCAACGCAATTGCGATGACCAGGGCCAAAAAAAGCTGGATTCCTACAAAGCGTGTAACAGTAAGATGTATTCCGGCCTGCTCCAGGGCGCGGTCTATAGCATGCGCGCGCGGGATCGTGCTTAACCAGCGATTCAAAAGCGGCACTGAACTCAATTCACGATGCCGGAGCAGATCGAACACTTCCTTGCCGTGAGAACCACCGGCTGACAACGCACGCAGGCGTCGGCTTATCTTTTGTGACCCCTCCACATGCAAAGCACGCCAGAGTAGATAAAAGCCCTCCAGAAGTAATACTACCGCCAGGAAAGCTAATACGGAGACTATGATAACCACTATCGTTTACCCCTACTCATAGACACGTTCCGGGTCGAACAGGCTGTCATCAACGGCAATACCTCGTTCCCTGATCCTCTTCAGCATTATGGGTCGAATACCGGTTGCCTTGAATTCACCCACTACACGGCCTTCCTCGTCCACTGTCTTGCGTTTATAACTAAAGATTTCCTGCATGTTGACGACTGTTTCTTCCATACCGGTAATTTCCTGGATACTGGTGATGACACGTCGCCCATCGATCAGTCGCTCTACGTCGACAATAAGATGCAGTGCAGCGGCAATTTGCTGTCTGATAACCTGTGTCGGGATAGGTACACCACTCATGCCGACCATATGTTCCAGGCGTGTCAATGCATCACGAGGGCTGTTGGCATGAATTGTTGTCAGCGAACCATCATGGCCGGTATTCATGGCCTGTAACATATCGAGTGACTCGGCACCACGCACCTCGCCAACAATAATCCGATCCGGGCGCATACGCAGCGCATTTCGTACCAGGTCACGCTGTGTGATCTGGCCCTTGCCCTCGATATTCGGAGGACGGACTTCCAGCCTCACCACGTGTGGCTGTTGCAACTGGAGTTCCGCCGAATCTTCAATGGTGACGATACGTTCCGAAGATGGTATGTAACCCGACATGGCATTTAGCAAGGTGGTCTTACCACTACCGGTACCACCGGTGACCATCATATTGACACGTGCCTTGACAGCGGCCTCGAGGAACTCGGCCATCGTCGGCGTCAGTGATTTGAAATTAATCAGGTCACGCATGACATAGGGATCAACGCTGAACTTTCGAATTGACAGGATTGGGCCATCGACAGCAGCGGGAGGAATAATCGCATTGACACGTGAACCATCCGCCAAGCGGGCATCAACCATGGGTGAGGATTCATCGATACGACGCCCCACACTACTAGCGATCTTGTCAATAATACGCAACAGGTGCTCATCATTCTGAAACCGGACATCCGTCTTATTCAGAACACCATGTCGCTCCACATAGACTTGACGATAGGTGTTGACCAGGATATCTGAAATGGTCGGATCTGCGAGCAGTGGTTCCAGTGGACCGAGCCCTAGCACTTCGTCCTGGATCTCGGTAGTCAACTTGGACCTTTCAGCAGCATTCAGAGGTATCGATTCCTCATCGAGCATTTCACGTACAAGTTCACTGATCTGGTTGCGTACCAGCACAGGCTCAAGGTCATCAATAATTTTGAGATTGAGACGATCAAGTAATCGACGGTGAATGCGGCTCTTTATCGCCTGTAATTCTGCCGTATTATCGGCGCTGTCTATTTGCTCTAATCCAGACATTCCCAGACCTCGTGTCGATACATTATTATCATCGCTCATTATCTTATCCCCGGTCTATATCAGTTACCACGACCAAAAAATTTGCCAAGCAATCCTTTTTTCTCTTCTTTGCCTTTCAGGTGGCTGATTGCCAGGTTTTCTGCCAACCTTTCAATATCCCTGGTCATATTCGAATTTTTGGCAACAATATCCAAAGTCACACCACTGTCTTGCGCCTTTATTGCCGATTCATAGTCATTACGCACTCTGTGCACTCTCTTCATGCCCAGGGTACTTTTCAGGTTCTCGATAGTGATATTATGCATCTTTGACAAAGCGCGGTTATTTACCACTTCAATGTTCTCAACCGGGACACCCTTGAGTGGCAGTTGGTCAAGCAACAGCTTGGCATCACGCAATGTGGGTACGTCATTCTGCACAACTACAATGACGGGCTCGACGAACCTCATAGCCGCCAGCGTCCATGGGGTACTTATACGCGGCATATCAATGATGACAAAATCATAATTTTCGACAACTGCCTGTAACAAGCGCGTGACAGCATTTTCCGTGATATCTTCGATGGAGCTG
>JASFJH010000106.1:0-6936 GCA_050122215.1 Granulosicoccaceae bacterium
GCCTGAATATACTCAATACCGAGGACCGCAATATCTCCACCGCGGAAGACCCGGCGGAAATCAACCTGCCCGGTATCAACCAGGTCAATGTGAACAACAAGGTCGGCTTTACCTTTGCCGCGGCCCTGCGCGCCTTCCTGCGCCAGGACCCGGACATAATAATGGTCGGCGAAATCCGTGATCTGGAAACTGCCGAGATCGCCATCAAGGCCGCACAGACCGGCCACCTTGTCCTCTCGACGCTGCATACCAACGACGCACCGCAGACCCTGACGCGGCTGGCCAATATGGGTGTGCCGGCATTCAATATTGCCTCGAGCGTGTCGCTGATTATTGCCCAGCGCCTCGCGCGCCGCCTGTGCCCGCATTGCAAGAAAGTCGAAGACGTGCCGAAAGACACCCTGCGTGAGGAAGGCTTCACCGAGGAAGATATCAGGAAAAGTTTCAAACTGTATGGGCCGGTTGGCTGTGATCAATGTGCCAACGGTTACAAGGGACGAGTCGGTATCTACCAGGTGATGCCCGTCTCGGAAACCATGGGCCGCATCATCATGGAAGGCGGCAACTCGATGCAGTTGGCCGACCAGGCCGCCAAAGAAGGTATTCCTGACCTGCGCCAGTCGGGCCTGAAAAAGATCATCGACGGCGTAACCAGTCTTGAAGAAATCAACCGCGTGACCAAGGACTAAACATATGGCAACTAAAGCCGCGACCATGGATACCTTTGTCTGGGAAGGCAAGGACAAACGGGGACAAAAACTCAAGGGTGAAACCAGTGGCTCAACCCCGGCACTGGTCAAGGCCGATCTGCGCCGCCAGGGGATCAACCCGACCCGCGTCCGCAAAAAGTCCAAAGGTGTATTTGGCCTTGGCGGCAAAAAGGGCAAGAAAATCACCCAGGGTGACATTGCCGTGTTCAGCCGCCAGCTCGCCACCATGATGTCGTCCGGTGTCCCACTGGTACAATCCTTCGAGATTGTCGGCCGCGGTCACGATAACCCGCGCATGCAGGACCTGCTGCTAGGCATCAAGAACGATATCGAAAGCGGTTCGACCCTGGCCGAGTCACTGGCCAAACAGCCACTGTATTTTGACGAGTTGTATTGCAACCTCGTGCAGGCCGGTGAGCATGCCGGTATCCTCGAAGACCTGCTCGACAAGATCGCCTCGTACAAGGAAAAGGTCGAGGCCATCAAGAAAAAGATCAAGAAGGCCTTGTTTTACCCGACCGCGGTGCTCGTGGTGGCCTTCATCATTACCGCGATTCTCATGATTTTCGTCGTGCCGACCTTTGCAGAAATGTTCAAAAGCTTCGGTGCCGACCTGCCGGCACCGACGCTGTTTGTCGTCTCCCTGTCCAACATCTTTGTCGACTACTGGTATCTCATATTCGGTGTAGCGATCGGCGGCATGGTTGGTTTCATCGAGGCAAAGAAACGTTCCAGGCGCTTTCAGCATGCCCTGCAACGTTTATCCCTGAAAATCCCGATTTTCGGCCCGCTGCTGTACAAGGCCGCGATTGCCCGCTATGCGCGTACCCTGTCCACGATGTTCGCCGCCGGTGTGCCTCTCGTCGAAGCACTCGAATCAGTCGCCGGCGCCACGGGTAACATCATTTTTGAACAGGCCACATTGAAGGTTCGTGACGATGTCTCGACCGGCCAGCAGCTCAATACCTCCATGCGCCAGACCGGCCTGTTCCCGAACATGGTGATCCAGATGACCGCCATCGGCGAAGAGGCTGGTTCACTCGATCACATGCTCGGCAAGGTCGCCGACTTCTACGAAGAAGAGGTCGACAACATGGTCGATTCGTTGAGCAGCCTCATGGAACCACTCATCATGGTCGTACTCGGCGGACTTATCGGTGGCATGGTGGTTGCCATGTACCTGCCAATCTTCAAGCTTGGTGAAACGATTTAAACCTGGCGCGAACCCGGATCCGGGGTAACCGAAAGATAATAATGACTGTTATCGACTATCTCGCCTCCAACCAGGCCGTGTTTATCGCGGCCTGTTTTGTATTCGGTTTGCTGATCGGCAGCTTCCTTAACGTCGTGATCCTGCGCCTGCCGGTCATGCTCGAACGCGACTGGCGCAAGCAATGCAACGAACTGTTTGGCGGTGAACCCGGGGAACAACACGAGACCTTCAACCTCGTCACGCCCCGTTCACGTTGCCCGCAGTGCGGCCACATGATCACGGCGCTGGAAAACATCCCGGTATTGAGTTATCTGCTGCTGAAGGGCCGTTGCAAGGAATGCGGCACCTCTATCAGTCGGCGTTACCCGATTGTTGAACTGCTCACGGCGATACTCACCGCCATCGTCGCCTGGCAATTCGGTTTTACCTGGCAAGCCGGCGCGGCGCTCTTGTTGACCTGGGCACTGATTGCGCTGAGCGTCATCGACTTTGATACGCAGTTGCTACCTGACACGATTACCCTGCCCTTCCTGTGGCTCGGCCTGTTATTCAGCCTGGTACCTGTATTCGTTGCCGCCGATGTGGCGATCATCGGTGCGGTGGCCGGTTACCTGTCACTGTGGCTCGTGTACCACACCTTTCGTATTCTGACCGGCAAGGAGGGCATGGGCTATGGCGATTTCAAGCTGCTCGCCGTCTTCGGCGCCTGGTTTGGCTGGCAGGCCTTGCCGACCATCGTCCTGCTGTCCTCGCTGGTCGGCGCGATAATCGGCATTACCCTGATAGTTGTGCGCGGTCGGGATCGCAACCTGCCGATTCCGTTTGGCCCCTACCTCGCCGTGGCAGGCTGGATCACCATGATGTGGGGCGAGCAACTCGTCAACCTGTATCTTGATTACGCCGGCCTGTAAACCATGCTCGTCATCGGCCTGACAGGGGGCATCGGCTCGGGCAAATCCACGGTCGCCGGGTTATTCCGACAACGCGACATTCCTGTCATCGATGCTGATCAAATTGCCCACGAACTTGTCGCGCCGGGCAGCTCGGCACTGGCCAGCATCGCGCAAACCTTCGGTCCTGGTATACTCACTGATAAGGGGAAACTGGATCGGGGACAACTGCGTGACAGGGTCTTCCACGATCCCACACAACGGGCACAACTGGAAGCGATCCTGCACCCACTGGTGAGAGACCGCATCCGGGCATGGCTTGCCCGGCAACAAGCCTGTTATGTCATCGTCGTCATTCCCCTGCTGATCGAAGCCGGCATGCAGCACCAGGTTGACCGCATTCTCGTCGTCGACTGCGCGGAATCACTGCAGATCGAGCGGGTCATGCAACGGGACCAGCTGGATGAAACCCTGGTTCGCGCCATCCTGGCTGCCCAGGTGGACCGCAGCGCCCGCTTGCAACAGGCCGATGATGTCATCGACAACACAGGCGACCCGGCTGATATCGAGGCTGCCGTCACCGCTCTCGACGAGTACTACCGCACCCTTTGCTAAGCGGCGGCGTGCGCTTTATTATTGCTGAATGAAGTCGCTCCTGGCGACGGCGTTCATCCATCTTACATCCCAGCCAAGGCATATACAGGCCCAGTGAACCCGGTTATCTACGAACAGCCCCTGAACGAGCGTATGCGCACCTTGCTGCGGCTGGAGCACCTGTTCCAGCAGGCCAGTTACCGCCTCTCGGGTGAAAACACGCTGTGGGACAGCCGGGCAGCACTGGATGTCCTGCTCGACATCCAGAACGTGCTGGCCCGTAACGACGTACGCAGTGAAGTCCTCAAGGAGCTTGAACGCCACGCCACGCGACTGACCGGCTACGAGCGCAACCCGAATGTTGACTCGAACGCCCTGCGGGTCGTCCTGGACGAACTCGATGGGGTGATCGACCGCCTGCATGCCATAGGCGGCCAGATTGGCCAGAAGTTGAAAAACAACGAATTCCTTAACAGCGTCCGGCAGCGCAGCAGTATTGCCGGCGGCAGTTGTGGTTTTGACCTGCCCGCCTACCATTACTGGCTGCAGCAGGCGCCCGAGCAACGCCAGCGGGATCTGCTGGCCTGGCACCACGAGTATGACGCGCTGCGTGATGCCGTATACCTGATTTTGCGCATCATCCGGCAAAGCACACCCGCCCAGCCTGTTTGTGCCGAAGCCGGTTATTACCAGCAATCACTCGACACAAACATTCCGTACCAGCTGGTTCGAGTAATTCTACCGCAAGATAGCCGCTATTTCGCCGAAGTTAGCGCCGGAAAGCACCGTTTTACCATCCGTTTCATGCACATGCCATCAATGGAGCAACGTCCGGTACAGGCCGAGGAAAATGTCGACTTTCGGTTGGCGTGCTGCGTGTTGTGAAAAGTTTGCAGATATAAGTTGGCGGTTGGCAGAAAGAAAGCGGCTTTTTTTGTTTACTCTTCAAGATTTTCAGGCATGACTGACTTACCCTCGATCATATAACTCTCGTCAGCCCACGCGCCCAGGTCAATGAGTTGGCACCGTTCACTGCAGAACGGTCTCCATTCGGACTCATCGGTCCATTCCACGAGTTGCTGACAAGTCGGGCAATTGACGGTAACAGGCATGAGAATTACGGATAAAAGGCTAACTTTGCTGGTACATAATAATAATTATAGCATTTCTATCAACTGCCTACTGATAACTGCCCACTTCAGTTATCCGGCTCCCGCCACAGGCCGCGGATCGCCGCGATACCCTGCGCGCCATGCTGCCAGGCAGTTTCCAGATCGGCCTCCGCCATCCCGCCCAGCGCGTAGACGGGCATCTGCGCAATTTCCGCCAAGCCGGCAAACCGCTGCCAGCCCAGCGGCGTGATCTGCGGGTGGCTACGTGTCGCCTGTACTGGCGCCAGCACGACAAAGTCCGCGCCGATACGCGCCGCCTGCAGCAATTCGTCACGGTTATGGCAGGATGCCGCCAGCCATTTGTCATGCGGTACCGGGCGCGATGTAAGTCCTTGCAACCGTGCGGTTGTCAGGTGCAGTCCATCCGCATCCACATGTTCAAGCACCCCCGGTTCACGATTCAGTATGAGCCGTGCATCATGCTCGCGACAATGCGTCAGAGCGGCCTTCGCCAGCCGGATATACGCCGTGTCGTCGAGGCCGTGCGCACGCAATTGCACGAGCCGGATCCCGCGCTGCAGTGCCAGATCAAGCGACGAGATGAAATCATCGATCAAGTCGGGATCGGGCTCAGGTGTGATCAGGTAGCGATCCGGCAGTTGCGCGGCCCGCACTATCGGCTGGTTGGCCGCCGGGAAATCATGACTATCAAGTTCGGCGGGAAGTAACCACTTCACGGGCTGACCTTCACGGCCATGCGGCGCACCGTCGAATGCATCGATACGCCAGACGTCCAGCAGCACCGACTTGTCCGGGTAATCGTGGGCAATACGCAGTAATGGCCGCAGGGAGGTAACCGTAATCCCCAGTTCCTCGTGCAATTCCCGCCGCAGGCCCTCTGCCGGGGCTTCACCTGGCTCCAGTTTGCCGCCGGGAAACTCCCACAAGCCGCCCTGGTGAACATGCTGCGGGCGCCTGGCGACGAGCACACGCCCTTGCCTGTCCACGATTACGCCGGCGACCACATGCAGGCGTGTCGCCATACTCAGGTCCGGTATTCTGCGTTGATGCGCACGTAATCGTAAGACAGGTCACAGGTCCAGACCCGTACCTGTTCTGTGCCTCGACCGAGATCGACCTTGACCGATAACTCCGGCTGCGCCATGACGGCCTGGCCCTGTTCCTCGGTGTAATCGGTGGCGCGACCACCATGCTGCACAATACAGACATCATCGAGGTAGATGCTGACCGCCTCGAGATCCATCGCCTCGACACCGGCGCGACCAACGGCAGCGAGGATCCGCCCCCAGTTCGGATCGCCGGCAAACAGGGCGGTTTTCACCAGCGGTGAATGGGCAATCGTGAACGCCACCTGTTCGCACTCGGCCTCACTCGCCCCACCATAGACATCAATGGTCAACAGGCGGGTGGCACCCTCGCCGTCCCGGATAATGGCCTGTGCCAGGACCTGGCACAGCTCGACCACAGCATCACGCAAGGCGCGGTACTCATGGCCATCGGTCGCTTCAAGCCGCGCGTGCGCGGCCTTGCCCGTGGCGATGAGCACACAGGCATCATTAGTCGAGGTATCACCATCAACGGTGATGCGGTTGAAGGAGACGCGCGTCGCGTCACGCAGGATCTGCTGTAACACCTCGCCGCTGACATTCGCATCCGTACCGATATAAGCGAGCATCGTCGCCATGTCCGGCCGGATCATGCCCGCGCCCTTGGCGATACCGGTTATGTGCACCTCAACACCGTTGATCATGACCGTGCGTGATACGCCCTTGGCCACGGTATCCGTGGTCATGATCGCCGTAGCCGCAGCCAGCCAGTTATCGGCTGCCAGCGCCCCGATTGCCGCCGGCAAGGCCGCCGTGATCTTGTCCACGGGCAGGGGTTCACCAATCACACCGGTCGAAAACGGCAACACCTGCTGTGGATTGGCGGCGGCCTGCGTCGCCGCGGCGACGCAAGTTGCCTGTGCTGCCTCAAGACCGGCCTTGCCGGTACCGGCATTCGCGTTACCACTGTTAATCACGAGCAGGCGGGGAGAGGTTTCGGCGAGGTGCTCACGTGCGACAATAACCGGCGCGGCACAAAAGGCATTGCGTGTGAACACGGCGGCACACTCGGCCCCCTCGTCAAGGGCAAACACCACCAGGTCACGGCGATCGGCATACTTGATGCCGGCGCATGCCGTGCCGATCCGGATGCCATCGATGATCAGAAGTGATTCGGGTGCTGTCAGTCCCACGGCCATGCTGATGTCGCCTGTCGTAAATTTAAAACCAGTGGCGATTATAGACGAAAAAAGTTGGCAGTTGGCAGTTGGCAGTTGGCAGTTGGCAGTTGGCAGTTGGCAGTTGGCAGTTGGCAGTTGGCAGTTGGCAGTTGGCAGTTGGCAGTGGGCA
>JASFJH010000107.1:0-6928 GCA_050122215.1 Granulosicoccaceae bacterium
AGCATCCAAAAGTGGGTTGAAACGGAAATGCTACGCTTTCGTGAAGGGCGTCCAAACACTGCGGATGAACCGACACGTTATTTGAAAGCAGTGGCGTATCACTTCAGTTCGGTTGATCCGAGCCACGAAGGATGTGCCGCACATGGCTCAGATGATGCCAAAGCAGCAGCCGAAGGTTTGAACCGTTTGTTGGCGTTTCAACAGGCGATTGAAAACAGCTTTTGTTGCGGTGCCTCGATTGACCTGTTGTTACTGGGCATCGACACCGACACCGACGCAATCAAGGTGCACATACCTGATGCAAACGGTGATATTGATCTAGACAAGTTTGTTGATGCCAGACAGGTTTATCAGCAAACGCAGCAACTTGCCGCTGCAGATGCGATACAACGCGTTGAACAGATGATTCGTGATGTTCAGGCGGGTGTAGGTGAAGGGATGTTGAAACTGATTAGTCAGTTGTTAATCAACAACCTGTCGCAGATTGAATATGTAGATAACTACTACGGTAGTCACTACGAAGATATCGGCCATGCGGAACGCTTTATTGGCGCAGGCATTGGCTTTGAAGAAGTGCAACTACGCAACCTGACTTACTTTGCGTATTTGAACACGGTTGAAGAGTCCACGGCGGATTTTGACGTGGGGATCAAGATCTTCAGCAAGTTAAATGTTGCACACGGGTTACCGGTGCCGGTGGTGATTCGTTTCGATTATCACGGTCAGGTGCCGGGGGCGCGGGAAAGGGCAATTGAACATTGCCAGCGCGTCTCGGATGCAGCCAAAGCCCGTTATGGCCATTTGGCTGACAAAGGTCTGTTGCATACGCTGTTAGTTGTTCGTGATTGTAATGCTAACGGCCAGATAGAGATTTTAGGGTCGTCGTTAAAAGCGGCGATATAACGCGGAGATGGTCAGATGAAAATCTGTAAGGTAGTAAAGCCTTTAGTGTCAACTAACCGTATACCTGGCATGGAGCATAAGCACCTGCAGGTGGTACAGGATGGTTCGACTTTGGCCGTTGCCGTAGATTCAGTAGGTGCCAAGCCGGATGACTGGGTTATCTGTGTAGGCAGCTCGGCCGCGCGCGAAGCCGCAGGTAGTAAAGAATATCCGAGTGATCTGACCATCGTCGGCATTATTGATCACTGGGAAGAGGAACAGGCGTAAAACGGTGGATATTTATCAGGCAGAAAAAACGCTAGTGTGCACCAGCCGGATACCTGGCCTAATGCATACAAGCCTGCGGGTCTTGCGTGGCCTTAAGGGTAATAAAGTCGTGGCTACCGATGCCGTCGGTGTGCGCGAGGGAAACTGGGTTTATACCGTAAGTGGCTCGGCAGCACGCTATGCGGCCGGCGACTTCAAGATACTCACCGATCTAACCATCGGGGGCATTATCGATTTCTGGGAGGCTGAAAATGATCAGCCAACCGAGAAAAGCGTGACAACGGATGAGAAGTTGTAACGATATTTTTCAGTAACACAACCATGTCAACAACTTAGGAGATAGTAAGATGGCAAATGACAATTATGGGATTGCTCTGGGGATGATTGAGACCCGCGGCCTGGTTCCCGCAATCGAAGCAGCAGACGCCATGACCAAAGCTGCCGAAGTTCGCCTGATCGGTCGCGAATTCGTCGGTGGCGGTTACGTTACCGTTCTGGTTCGGGGTGAAACTGGTGCTGTTAACGCGGCAGTTCGTGCCGGCGCGGATGCTTGTGAGCGCGTTGGAGACGGCCTGGTAGCAGCACACATCATTGCCCGTCCGCACCGTGAAGTTGAGCCGGTATTACCGACTGGTGGTAGTACAGGTTCTGCAGCAGCAGCCTGAAGTTAAAGGCGTTTTTTAAAACAGAATCAACAGGAGAAACAGACCATGGCCAACGAAAAACACGGCATTGCTCTGGGTATGATTGAAACCCGTGGCTTGGTACCCGCCATTGAGGCGGCGGATGCCATGACCAAAGCCGCCGAAGTAAGCCTCATTGGACGCGAATTCGTCGGTGGCGGTTATGTCACCGTCCTCGTCAGAGGTGAAACCGGTGCTGTCAATGCGGCTGTACGCGCGGGAGCGGATGCTTGCGAACGTGTTGGGGATGGTCTGGTAGCGGCCCACATCATTGCGCGTCCGCATCGCGAAGTCGAACCGATACTGAGCGAAGCGGGCGGCAAATCGTCCGCCGCGTAGTTGAATGACTGGTTGCTGATTGACTGTTTAATCCGTCGTCATGCTACCTGCCAACGCTGATCAGCGTGTTCTCGGTTACCTCGGTCGGGCCCTGAGCCTCGAGCTCTCTGCGGTCCAACTGTACAGCACTCAGGCGCGACTTGTCGCTGTCTGGGGGCTGGTCGAGGTATCCGAGAAGCTCAGCGCTGAGGCCAGCGAAGAAATGGGGCATGCCGAACGTATTATCAGTCGCATGTTGGCCCTGGGTGTCGCACCCAATGCATCGCAATTGCGGCCGGTGCGCCTGGGGCAAACATTGCTAGAATTATTGCAACACGACCATGCATTCGAGAAGGAACTCATAAAACTGTATGATGAGGCAACCCGTCACTGTGCAAGATCAGGGGATCATGACAACCGTGTTTTCTTTGAAACCTTGCTGGCTGAAGAACAGGCCCATGCACAGCACTTGCAGGAGTGGCTTTCGCAGTTACAGCAAACGGGCAGTACAGCGTCTGGTGCTAAAGTCACTACGAATGGAGAATAGCGATGAGTGATCAGTGGCAAGAACGTAACCGTCCGCTCCGTCTGGAGCGTCGTTACGAATTTCAAGACTACAGGACACTACGCGATTTTCTCGATCGTGCCGCGGAGTTGTCGGAACGCGAAGGCCTTTACCCTGACATGGGGTTTGGTCGGGATTACGTGAATATCACCATTCATGTTAATGAAGGCGACGATACGCTTCGTGACGAACAACGCCAGTTTGCGAAAGAACTCGACGCCCTGGCCAACGAAACCGCGCATTGAGGTTAGCACCATGCCGGTGATTGCCGTAGTCGGCAACAAGGGTGGCGCAGGCAAGACGACATTGTCTATTAACCTTGCCACGGGTCTAGCAAAGCAATATTCCATCGCAGTCGTCGATGCCGATCCGCAGGGTTCGGCGTTACAATGGCGTGCCTTTGCCGACCATCAGGATTCAATCCCGGTCTTTGAAGCCAATGACGCAATTGCAGAGCAGGTGGCGGAACTATTGCAGGATTACGACTATGTTGTGATCGATTGCCCGCCTTCCGTCCATGCACCACAAACCAACGCCGTGCTGGAATTCTGTGACTTGGCGTTGATACCGGTACAACCCTCACCGGTCGATCTCTGGGCCACAGTGCACATCGAGCAGGCCATCGATCGGGCACATGCCACCAACCCATCTTTACAAGCAATGCTCGTGATCAACCAGATCGAAACCCGCACGACCTTGTCGCGGCTGGTTCGCGAGGCCCTGTCAGCCATCGCTCTGCCGGTGGCCAACACCTCACTCCGCCGCCGTGCTGTTTATCGCAATAGCGCCCTTGAAGGCAAGAGTGTTTATGACATGGGCCGCCGCGGTGCTGATGCCGTCGACGAACTCGAGCAACTAATCCAGGAGGTAACAAGTAGATGAGCAGTACAGACAAGACTCGACAAAAACTCATGGACTCGATGCGCAAGACCAAGGCGGGTTCCACCACTAAATCGAGCACGACCACGACCAAGAGCGATACCAAGGCCAGCAGCGCCAGCCAGAGCAAGCCGGCGGCAAAGCCTGCCGCCGCCAAACGCAAACCGGCGGCACGAAAGCCAGCCCCAAAGAGTGGCGGCGATCCGTACCAGGTCGGGCGCCGAGTATGGCCGGATTGAGACCTTGTTAATGCATAGATTTCATCTATGTATTTGAGGTTAATAATTAGTTTTAATTTATGTAATACTCGAGCATACTTGGTATTGAGTCCGGTGAGGTAGCACCAATATCGCCATGCTCGGTTACCTGATTCTTGGTTGGCCCTGTTGGGTTTTGCTCTCGGCGTGGTAACAGGCACCGTGGCGTCGGGTTGTCCATGTCAGCCAGAAAACCCGTATCCACCCAATCCGGCAGAATTTTGACACCCGGAGGTAAGCACAATGCAGCGGTTGTTCCCACAAAAACTGCTCACCATCATCACCGTGGACACGCTTGAAAAAACCCTGGTGAATATTGTTCGTACTCGAGGTGCCAGCGGTTACACCATCGTGCGGGCGCACGGTGCCGGTTCAAGCGGGGAAGTGTCGGGTGAACTGGATGTTGATACCAGTATCAAGTTTCAAGTGATTGTTCCTCAGGGTCGAATGTCAGACATGCTGGATGATATCGAAGCGTTACTTCAGCAGGGGCATCACCTCACGGTATTTGTGTCTGATGTCGCCGTGCTTACTCCGGAGAAGTTTGAACAACCCATGACTGACAACGCTGCAACATGATCGATGTGAATTAACTTCGATTAACTCATCGTTATCTGAATTTATTCTTGTCGCAGCGGAATGCTGGTGAAGCGCATGCCCTTATCGAATGATCATAGCTATACCCCACCGGCAGCCATGCCGGACTACCTGATACGTCACGCGACTTTAAGACAGCTTCAGGTTTTCGAAGCGATCGTAAGGCTAGGTAGTTTCACACGCGCTGCAGAAGAACTTTTTCTCACCCAACCAACGGTCTCCATGCAGATACGCAAACTGACAGACGCCTTGGGCCTGCCGTTGTTTGAGCATGTCGGCCGCAATGTCGAACCGACCGAAGCCGGCCTCGAATTATACGATGCCTGCCGCCGCATGTTTGAAATGCTCGCCAATCTGGAAATGAAGATTGCCGATCTGAAAGGAATGAAACGTGGCCGCCTGCGCATGGGTGTTGTCACGACCGCCAAGTACCTGGCGCCGGAAATTCTGGGGGAGTTCAGCCGCCTCTACCCGGGAGTTGATCTCTCACTCAAGGTGACCAACCGTGAGAGTATTATCGAACGGATGCAAGCCAACGACGATGACTTGTATATCATGGGACAGCCACCTGAAGACGTGCTGGACATTGAAGCTTATCCATTTTCACCGAATCCTCTCGTCGTCGTGGTACCGCGAGATCACCCGCTGCTCGGCAAAAAAAACATCCCGCTGGAAGAAATCGCCAAAGATCCTTTCATCATCCGTGAGCCCGGCTCCGGTATACGTAGCGCCACATTACGAACCTTTGAGAAAAAAGGACTGCGCCCCGATGTGCGTATGGAACTGGGCAGTAACGAGGCGATCAAGGCAGCCGTGGTGGGCGGGCTGGGTCTCTCGGTCCTGTCATTACATACGCTGACGCTGGAAGGGGCCGATGGGCCGGTCGCCATACTCGACGTAGAGGGTTTCCCGATTCTACGCCAGTGGTACATCGTCCACCCAAAAGGCAAAGAACTGTCACTGGTTGCGCAAACCTTCCTTGATTTTGCTGTGGATAGCGAACCCAAGATTCGCGAACGTATGGAAAATATCTGGCCTGCTCTGAAAACATACTTCAAAGCCAAGAATGACAATTCCCCAACCGGGAAGACAAAACCCGCCAGCAAGAAAAAGAGGGCAAAAAAATAATTGGATTATTATGGCGCTATCAATCAGCGCCTATAGCTATCATTGCTACTTGCAAATAAGTTATTTTTACCGTCGGGGGGCATAATCCAATTCAGGTATATAATTCGGTCAACCTGTGAAACCCGACAGTTTGTCAAGGGTGAATAGACCATGCCTTACAACAAGAAAGAACCGAACCGTGCGAATTTTTAATGAAATAGGTCTGCACAATATTCGTGGTGACATCTTCGGCGGTGTCACCGCGGCCGTTATTGCCCTGCCCATGGCCCTGGCCTTTGGCGTGGCCTCCGGTGCCGGCGCGGAAGCCGGCCTGTATGGTGCCATACTGGTCGGGCTGTTTGCTTCCCTGTTCGGGGGATCGCCGACGCTGATCTCTGAACCGACCGGGCCCATGACGGTGGTATTTACCGCCGTGATTGCCAAGCTGATCGCCTCGGATCCCGTTAACGGCATGGCGATGGCGTTTACGGTTGTGATCATGGCGGGCCTGTTCCAGATCCTGTTCGGCACAATGCGCCTGGGAAAATATATCACCCGTATGCCCTACACGGTTATCTCGGGTTTCATGTCGGGCATTGGTATCATACTGATTATTCTGCAGATCGGCCCGTTACTCGGCCAGCCAGCGCCGAGCGGCGGCGTGATCGGAATTTTACAAAACATCCCGGCATTGCTAGCCGGGATTCACATGGACGAATTCACACTCGGCCTGCTCACTGTAGCCATCCTGTTTTTTATGCCGGCGCGTTTCGGGCGTTATCTGCCACCACAACTGGTGGCTTTGCTTGTCGGTACCCTCGTGTCGGTGCTGTTATTAGCCAATGATGATATTCGCCGCATTGGAGAAATCCCTACCGGACTGCCAGAACTACGGATGCCAATCTTCAGTATCGAGCAATGGCAAATCATGCTACTGGATGCCGTGGTACTGGGTTTGCTCGGATGTATTGATGCCCTGTTGACCTCGGTGGTTGCCGACAGCCTGACCCGCACCCAACACAAATCCGACAAGGAACTGATCGGCCAGGGTATCGGCAACGTGATGTCCGGCCTGTTTGGCGGCCTGCCAGGCGCCGGCGCCACCATGGGGACCGTTGTAAATATTCAGGCCGGTGCGCGCACGGCCTTGTCCGGACTGGTCAGGGCCGGCATCCTGCTGATCGTCGTACTGTGGGCAGCAGGTTTGACAGCGGTCATACCACTGGCGGTGCTGGCGGGTATCGCCCTGAAAGTCGGGATCAATATTATTGACTGGGGTTTTCTAAAACGCGCCCACTTGATTTCCGGCAAGGGTGCCTTGATCACCTACGGGGTCATCGCGTTGACCGTAT